>NZ_JBICWZ010000001.1:863695-1098676 GCF_043199995.1 Streptomyces sp. NPDC048507
GCCGCCCTCGGCGACCCCGACGTGGGGGTCGGCGCCCACCCCGCCGGGGGGGCGTTCCCCGCGCTCGCGGCGGCCCACCCCCGGGGCCACGCCCGGGGGGGCGCGGGGGGGCGGCCCCCCGCGCACGCCTCCGTGGCCCGTACCGCCCGGGCCGGGGACGCCGTCGCCCCGGACCCGGTGGACGCGCTGGTCCGGGAGAACGTACGGGCCCAGCTCGCCAACCTGGCCACCCACCCCTCGGTGGCCCGCGGCCTCGCGGCGCGGACCCTGGCCCTGCACGGCTGGGTCTACGACATCCCCTCCGGGACCGTCGAACGGCTCGAGGGCGCAGGCCGCCCCGTCACCCTCGCGGCCTGACCGCATACCCCCGTACCGGCACACCCCGTGTACGCCTTCGAAAGGAACCCGTCCCATGACGCACGCCCAGTTCGCCCCCGCCGTCCGTGAGCGGATCGCCGACGCGGCCGTCGAGGCCAAGGTCCGCAAGAACCTGACCTGGCGCCAGATCGCCGACGTCACCGGCCTGTCCGTGGCCTTCGTCACCGCCGCCGTCCTCGGCCAGCACCCGCTGCCCGAGCCCGCCGCGAAGGCCGTCGCCGACCTCCTCGGCCTGGACGAGGACGCCGAGATGTGGCTGCGGACCATCCCCACCCGGGGCTCCATCCCCGGCTCGGTCCCGACCGACCCGACGATCTACCGCTTCCACGAGATGCTCCAGGTCTACGGCACCACCCTCAAGGCCCTGGTCCACGAGGAGTTCGGCGACGGCATCATCAGCGCCATCAACTTCCGCCTCGACGTCCGGAAGGTCGCCGACCCCGACGGCGGCGAGCGCGCCGTGATCACCCTCGACGGCAAGTACCTCCCGACCAGGCCCTTCTGATCAGACTCCAGCGGGCCCGGGCGCGGGCACGGGCGCGGGACGGGGCCGCAGGCAGGCCAGGGCCGCCGCCGTGAGCGCGGCCGTCCCCGCCGGGAGGGCCGTGCGCGGATCGGGGGCGAAGTCCGGGGCGTGGTGGGCGGGGAGCGCGGCCATCTTCTCCGCGGCGCCCTCCCCGGGCGCCGCCGCCCAGGCCGCCGGGCCGATCACGCCCAGCATCCAGTAGCCGAGCCGCACCCCCGGGGCGCCGTGCACGGACCGGCCCGCGTCGCCGAACAGCCCGAAGTCCTCCGTGGCCAGCGACGGCGGCCACATCGCCACCCGCTCCGCCCCGAAGTGCCCCGCGTGCGCCTCCCGCACGGCGGCCGTCGTCGCCGGGTCGGGATGGGTGACGGGGGACTCCCGCTCGCGGACCACCTCCGGTTCCCGGGGACAGCCGGCGGCGGCGCACTCGGCGCGCACGATCCGCTCGACGGCCGCCGCCGCCCGCGCGAGCGCCGCCGCGCCCGCCGCCCGTACGGTGATGCCCAGCTCGGCCCGGTCCGGGATCACGTTGGCCCGTTCGCCCGCCCGGAAGGAGCCCACCGTCACGGCCACGTGGTCGGACGGCGCCGTCTCCCGCGCGACCACCGTCTGGAGCCGGGTCACCACGTGGGCCGCCGTCACCACCGGGTCCACCGTCAGGTGCGGGGCGCCCGCGTGGCCGCCCCGCCCGTGCACCACCACCCGGAAGGTCACGCTCCCCGCCGTCATCGGCCCGTACCCGTGCGCCACCATCCCGGCCGGCAGCGGGGCGCCGTGCTGCGCGAGCACCGCGTCCGGACGCCCGGTCCGCTCGTACAGCCCGTCGGCCAGCATCGCCCGGGCGCCCTCCAGGGTTTCCTCCGCGGGCTGCCCCACCACCACCAGCGTGCCCCGCCAGGCCGCCGGGCCGGCGTCCGCCAGCAGGGACGCGGCCCCGGCGGCCGCGGCCAGGTGCAGGTCGTGCCCGCAGGCGTGCGCGGCCGGGCCCTCGCTCGCGTAGGGCAGCCCGGTGGTCTCCCGCAGCGGCAGCGCGTCCAGCTCGGCGCGCAGCAGCACCGTCGGGCCCTCGCCCCGGCGCAGCACCCCGGCCACGCCGTGCCCGCCGATCCCGCGCGTCGTCGCGTACCCGGCGGACTCCAGCCAGTCGGCGAACAGCGCGGCCGTGCGCCGTTCCGCGCCCGACAGCTCGGGGTGTTGATGCAGATCGAGGTAGAGGGTGGTGAGGGGCCGGGCGAGGGAGGGGTACGCGGCCAGCACGGCGGCGCTGGTGGCGGTGGCGGTGGGCGGGGTCATGACGACCATGCTCGGGCACCCGATCCGGTGGCGTCCGTCAAGGCGCTGACACCTCGTGTCAGCGGAATGTCAGAAGGGGGCCGGGTGGAATGACGGCGCGGGCGGCTTTGCTGGAGGGGCACCGCACGGAGACGACCGCTTCGTGGTCGCGCACCCACATACCGCACCAACCGAAGGAGTCCCCATGGAGAAGTCGCCGCTCGCCTCGCTCGCCGACGAGATCCTGGAGCTGGAGTCGGAGACCTTCGAGATCTCGGACTACTCGGACGCCAGCGAGGTCGTGCTCGCCGGTTCCACCAGCTGCAGCTCCACCTCCACCTGCTCCTCCACCACCAGCACCACCTCCTGCAGCGCCTGACCCGAGCTCGGCAGGGCGTGCGCACGGATGCCCCGGGACCCTCCTACGAGGGTCCCGGGGCATCCGTGCGCGGGCGGCGCCGGGCCTCAGGGGAACGGGTGCGGCACCAGCCTGACCTCCGCGTCCGTCAACGGCCGGGCCCGCAGCCCTCCGCGCACCGCCGCCGTCCGCAGCCGGGGCATGTGGGGCGCCCGCTGGCGCGACCAGCCGAAGTCGATCGGCAGCAGCCCGGGGACGATCGCGCGCACCGTGCACAGACCCGCCCGGCGCTGTTCCGGCGTCGTCTGGTCGACCGCGATCACGTCGTACCCGGCGGCCGTCAACTCCCGCACGCACCAGAGCAGATCGTCGCGCAGGTCCGCGGTGCGCGGCCGCTCCCGCTCCTCCCACGCCGCGTACAGCTCCGCCACGGACCGTACGGCGAGCGGCTCCCGGTACGGGCGCACGTGGGCGGACATCGCCGGCAGCCCGAACAGCTGGGCATGGTCCTTGAGGTGCTTGACCCGGGAGAAGTCCCCCGCCATCGCCTCCAGTTCGGACCGCCGGGCGGCCACCTGCCCCGGCAGGTGCGGTATGTAGGTCAGGACCTCCGAGAGGGCGGCCTCCACCGCGGCCGCCGGATCCAGCGCGGCGCCCGCGCCGAAGGAGTACAGCCCCGGCCCGCCGTCGCGCCGTACCGCGAGTCCGGTGACCACCGGCACCGCGAGGTCGATCCGGTTGTCGAAGGCGTGCACGTCGTACCCCTGGAGGGCCGCCCGGTCCACCATCGTGCGGACCGCCGGCCCCGGTACGGAGGCCAGGTCGATCTCCGTCAGCCGCTGGCCGCCGTACCAGGCGAGCAGGAAGGCGTCCCGCTCGATCAGCTCCAGCAGGGCTGCGAGCAGCGCCTCCTCCGGACAGCCGCCGATCGCGCAGCCGTTGGAGCACTCGAAGACGAAGTTGTCGGCGGCGAGGCCCGCGCTGTAGTAGGCCAGGCGCGCCGGGACCAGCACCGGCCGGTCGTCGCGCAGGGAGTGCCCGTACACCCAGGGGATGGGCCGCCCCGGGTCGAAGGGCGAGACCAGCGGATCGTCGCGGTAGGTCGACTCCGGGTAGAGCCCGCAGCGCGCCGGGTCCAGGGCCCGCTCCCCGAGCTCCGCGTACGAGGCGGTGAGCACCTCGGTCGTGCCCGTACGGCGGTGCGTGCCCGCGTAGCGCTCCAGGCCCTCCAGGAAGGCCAGGTCGCGGCTGGCGGAGAAGCTGTTGGCCTGCCCGCTCCAGGTGACGTCGGTCAGGCCCGCGTACCCCCGCATGAAGACGCTGCCCGCGACGGGCGCGGTGGTCGGGGAGGTCACGTTGATCCAGGTGCCGCCGCCGAGCACCCCCGTCACCGGATTGGCCAGCGCCTCCCGGGGCACCGGGTACGCGGACGCCCCGCGCAGCCGCTGTGCGCCCGGGCCGGGTTTCGGCCGGGAGACCGGGCGCAGCGGACGCGGTCCACCGGTTCCGCGCGGGCCGCAGTCGGGGCACAGCGGGTCGGCGGCCAGCGGGTACGTCCGCACTTGGAGGGACTCCAGGTCCAGCCGCGTCACCTGGGGCAGGGCCCGGTCGGCCGCCAGCGGCGACGGGGCGCGCACACCGCCGCCCCGCACGGCCGCGTACAGCGCGGCCACCGCGTCCCGCACGTACGGGGACAGCCGCGGCCAGTCGGCCCCGACGGCGGTGACGGGACCGGCGCCGGTCTCCAGCGCGTCGCGTTCGCTGCGGCTGCGCAGCCGCTGCCAGCGCATGGCCAGGCACTGCCCGCAGGCGGGGGCGGTGCCGTCGCCGCCCCAGGGCCCGAGGAGTACGGCCCGGGCGCCGAGGTGGACGGCCGCGCCCGGCCGCACCGCCGCGAAGGGGTCGCCGGCGCGCGGCCCGAGGGCGTCGTGCACCCCGAGCGTGACCACGTCGGGGCCGCCGTCCGGGCCGGCCGCCCCCGTCAGGTGGCGTTCCAGTGCGCGCCGCGCCGACTCCAGCGGAGCGCCGGACGGAGCGCCGGTCCGGAGCGTGCTCGTCGCGGTCATGACTGGTTGCTCCAGCGGAAGGTCCTCAGCCCGATCCCGCCGAACAGCAGGGCGAACCCGCACAGTGCCGCGCAGCCGGTCCCGATGGCGGCCAGGGAGCCCGAGCCGGTCAGCGCTCCGGTGGCCGCGTCGTTGAGGTAGCGCAGCGGCAGCACCCGGGACACCGACCGCAGCCAGTCCGGCATCATGTCCAGCGGCAGGAAGGAACCGGACAGGAACGCCATCGGCACCATCAGGCAGTTGGCGATGGCGGCGACCGCCTCCGGGGTGTTGGCGAAGGTGCCGACGATCACGCCGATCGCCATGAAGGCGGTGACGCCCGCCACCAGCGCGGGCAGCACCAGCGGCCAGCGGCCGTCCAGCACCAGCCCGAAGCCGGGCAGCATGGCGACGGCGACGAACACCGCCGCCTGCACCACGCCCACCACCAACGACAGGACGTAGCGGGAGGCCAGCACGGTGGTCAGCGGCGTCGGCGTGAGCCGGATCAGCCGCAGCAGGTCGTCGCGCCGCCACTGCATCAGGGTGAACGCGATCCCGAACACGGCGGCGTTGGCGACGCCCCAGGACATCACCCCGGGCGCGATGTACGAGATGTACGGCCGCCCGCTCTGCTCCACGTCCTGGCCGCTGAAGATCAGGCCGAACACGACGAGGAAGAGGAGGGGGAAGGCGAAGGTGAAGAAGAGGGTGGCCTTGTCCCGGACCTGGGCCCGGTATCCGGCGGCGGTCAGTGCCGTGTACGCGCTCATGCCCGGTGCTCCGTGGTCTGTGCGGGGGTGTGGCCGGCGGCGGGGCCGTGGCGGCCGGTGAGTTCGAGGTAGACGTCCTCCAGGGTGGCCGTACGGGTCATCACCCCGTCGAGTCCGGTGAGCGCGTCCACGGCCTGCAGGACCCGGCCGGGGGCCGAGGTCTCCAGGACGAGCGAACCGCCCTGCTCGCTCACCCGGTCCACCCCCTCCAGCGCCGCAGCCTGCGCCGCCTCCAGCCGTCCGGCGGGCACCAGCAGCCGGGCCGGGGCCCCGGCGGCGGCGACGAGGCGGTGCGGGGAGTCGAGGGCGGCGATCCGGCCCGCGACGAGGATGGCCACCCGGTCGCACAGGGCCTCGGCCTCGTCCAGGTGGTGGGTGGTGTAGACGATGGTGCGGCCCTCGCCCTTGAGGGTGCGCAGCACCTCCCACAGGTCCCGGCGGGCCTGCGGGTCCAGGGCGGCCGTCGGCTCGTCCAGGAAGATCAGCTCGGGGTCGTGGACCAGCGCCGAGGCGATGGCGAGGCGCTGGCGCTGGCCCCCGGAGAGGTTCTCGACCAGGACGTCGCGCTGCTCGCCCAGCGCGACCGTCTCCAGCGTGCGGTCCGCGGCGGCCGCGTCCTTGCGGTAGAGCCCCGCCACGGTGGCCAGGTGCTCGCGCGCCGTCTGGCGGACGAAGAAGGCGGAGGCCTGCGTCTGTACGCCGATCCGCGGCAGCAGGGCCGTGTTGCGGGGCCAGGGCCGGTGGCCGAGGACCTCGACCGTGCCGGAGTCGGCCCGGCGCAGTCCCTCGACGATCTCTATGAGGGTGGTCTTGCCCGCCCCGTTGGGGCCGAGCAGCCCGAAGAACTCCCCGCGGCGCACGTCGAGCGAGATGCCGTCCACGGCTTGGCGGTCGCCGTAGCGCTTGCGTACCTCCCGGACGGAGACGGCGACGGCGGTCCCGGGTGCGTCGGGTGCGTCGGGCGGTGGGGTGCGGTCAGTTGTCATGGGCGGTGCGGTTCCCTCGGTGTCGGTGTGTCGGTGTGTCGGTGTCCGGACGGGGTGGGGGGCAGGGGCCGTGGGGGCGGGGCGCGCGGGGTCAGGAGCGGACGGCGTACGTGACGACGGCCGCCGCGCCCCCGGCCAGCAGCAGGACCAGCACGGCCGAGCCGATCCCGTAGCCGAGGTAGAGCCGCCGGGCCCGCGGCGGGTAGGCGGCCGCGGCGGCCCGGTCGCGCAGCCGCAGCCGCAGGTACGCCGCACTGGCCGGGGCCAGCCGGGTCACGCGCAGCGCGTGCCCCAGCAGGGCGTAGCCGTCGAGCGGTGGCAGCGGGACCAGGTTGACCAGGGCCTGGGCGCTGCCGAGCAGCAGCAGCGCGCCCAGGACCCGGCCGGTGGGGTCGGCCGCGGGCAGGGCGGTCCACCAGCCGAAGAAGGGCAGCAGGAACAGGAGGTTGGCGAACGCCCCCGCCCCGGCGACGGCGAGCTGGCGGCGACGGCGCTCCAGGTAGCGGTAGTTGTCCACCGTGCAGTACATGATCGCCACGGGGAGCCGCCAGCGCAGCCCGATCTCCCCGACCCGGCCGCCGACGTGCCGGGCGGCGATGCCGTGGGCGAACTCGTGCAGCGCGGTGCTCAGCCACAGCAGCGTGGCCACCGCCAGCAGCGGCACCGGCCGGGACAGCAGCCACCACAGGTCCTCCAGGAGTTCACCGGCCGCGGAGGCCAGCACCCCTTCCATGCCCACGCACACGAGGATCAGCACACCCAGCACCACCGGCCGCAGGACCGGCCGCAGGAACCGGTGCAGCCGCGCCGTCGTGGCGTCGGCGTCGGCGACCAGCCGCAGTGTCCCGCGCAGCAGGCCCCCGGTGCGCTGCGGCCCCGGACCTGCGGCCGGTTCGGGGGCCGGGCCGCCCGCGAGCAGCCGCCGGGCCCCCAGCAGCCCCAGCAGCTGCTGCCAGTTCCGCTCGCCGAGCCGGCGCCCGAACGCCTCCCCGTACGCCTCGCCGATCTCCGCCAGGCTCCGGGAGCCGTCGAGCCGCGAGACCAGGAAGTACTCCTTCGGCCCGATCTCGAAGGAGGCGCCGGAGACCGGGTCCTTCACCAGGTGCACCACGGACGGGCCGTTCAGCAGCGGCGGGGACAGCAGGATCCCCGGCCGCAGCGCCGGCCGGTGGTCCGCCGCGCCCGAGGGGGCGGCGGCGCTCACGGCCCGACCGCCCGCGCCCCGGCCGCGTCCCGCGCGCCGTCCCCGGCCGCCGGGGGAGCGGAGCCCGCAGCCGTCATCTCCTCGCGCAGCACCCGGCCCAGCAGGTGCGCCAGGTAGGCCTCGTCCCGGATGGTCACGTGCAGCCGGTTGTTGGTCATGTGCATGTACGGGGAGAGCAGCAGCGGCAGTGCCACCGCCGGATCCGTCACCCGCTCGTCGCGGCTGCCGTCCCAGGACCGGAAGACCAGCTCCCCGCCGACGGCCAGGACTTCGGCGCGCCGGCGCAGCTCGCGGCAGTGCTCGGCCCAGCCCGTGAGGAAGGCGGGCAGCCGACCCGTCCCGCCGGAGCCGAGCGCCGCCAGCACCCCCTCGAAGCGGCGCGCGAGCCCGGGGGCGGTGTGCCCGTAGGCGCGGTCGTACTCGGCGGAACCGATGAAGCCCGTACCGGGGAAGGCCTGGTGCCAGAAGGCGTAGTAGCGCTCCAGATAGCCGCCCAGCTCCTCCCGGCCGGGCAGGAACACCCCCGCCATCACCATCATCAGCTGCGCCGAGGTGCCCAGCAGCACCGTCCGCAGGTGCAGGTTCATCGAACCCAGGGCGTCCATGACCAGGTCGCTGGAGTGCGCGAAGTGCCATTCGGCGAGCTCCACCCCGGCCGGGCCGCCGTACTTCCCGAACTCCGGCTCGTAGGGCTCGTAGGAGTACGAGTTGTTGGGGCGCAGGTTCATGCGCCCGTCCGCGCCCATGAAGGCGGCCCGGTCGCCCTCGGGGAACTCGATGTCGAAGAGGGTGTTGTAGAACTCGTTGAGGAACCCGGAGTCCACCTCGTACAGCGCCGGCCGGGCCCGCAGGAACGCCGACACCGCCTCCTCGGTGCGCCGCCGCACCTCGGCCCCGGCCTCCGGGGACACCGGCCGCAGCCGCAGCCGCACGTGCGGCCCCTCCAGCCAGTAGTTGATGAAGAAGTGCCCCGCCAGCAGACCGTCCTCGGTGAGCGAGGCGATCAGCGGGCGCACGCACTGCACCAGCAGGGGCTGCGGGCTGGCGGCGTAGAAGATGTGCATGGCCTGCCAGGCGCCACGCGTCGGGGTCAGCTCTGACATCTGGAACCGCCTTCCGGCTGCGGAGGGTTCGAAGCGGCCGCCGGATCTGCGGCGGTCGTGGTGAAGGTCTCCACGGCCAGCTCGGCGACGTGCGCCCCGCGGGCCGAGAAGGTGTGCAGCGAGTCCGGGTCCGGCAGCATCTCCCGGAAGACCACCCGGTGTTCCGGCTCCCGCAGCAGCGGCTCGAAGGCGGCCAGCGAGAGCAGGCTCGCGAAGTCCACGTACTGGGGCTTGGCACCCAGCGCGGAGGGGCCCGCCGACACGGTCGCGAAGACCCGCTCCGGCAGCCCGTGGGCGCGCCGCCAGCGCTGCCACTCCAGGAAGTGCGCGGCCTCCCGCGCCCCGCGCACAGGCAGCGCGCCCGCCGTGGTGGTCCAGCTGCGCCGGCTCAGCACCACGTCCCCGTGCACCACGCGGGGCCGTGCGCCCACCCCGCCGTGGGCCACGGGCTCCGGAACCCCCGCCCAGACGTCCAGCGGGGACATCGAGGACGGCGACAGCAGCAGCAGGGTGCGGGGTACGGCGGGCAGCGCGAGCGGTACGAGGTAGCCGAGGTACACCGGGATCACCCGCAGGCCCAGCCGCCGCGAACGCAGCTCCACCCGGTCCGTCGCGGGGTCGTGCCGCGCGTACAGGTCGTCCAGGCGCAGCAGCCGGTCCTCGGGCAGGGTGCCGCTCTCGCCCGGGCAGACGATCTCGTAGTCGGTGAGCCGGCCGTGCAGGTTCAGGTTGGTGGTGACGGCGCCGCCGGTGACCTCGGCGAAGACCGCGCCGGGCGGAGTGACGTCGGCGGCGGTCGCGCGCAGCTGCCCGTCGAGGGAAGGGCGGCCGTCCTGCTCCTCGTACACGTGGGTGAAACGGCTGAACGGGAACGACAGCCCGCCGTAGGAGCGGTTCAGCACGGTCAGCTGCCCGCCCGTGGCCGGGTCGCGGGCCAGCTGGACGTGGTGGCAGCGCGGCGCGAACCCGGCCACCACCGGCTCCAGTTCCGCCGCCACCGCTGCCATGTCCGCCTCGTCCAGGCGCAGTTCGCCCTCCGTTCCGCCCCCGTCCCCGTACGCCGCCCAGTGCTCCCGCATCCGGCCGGTGAAGGCCCGCCGGGCCGCGTCCAGGGCCCGGATCCCGGGCAGGCCGAGCCAGTTCTCCTCCGGCACGTACGCACCGCGCGCGTCGAAGGGGGTGCGCCGCGCGGTGAAGGACAGGTACTGGTCGAAGAAGTCCTCGTGGAAGTCGTGGACCAGGCCGAGCAGGTCCTCGCAGCGTCCGCCCCGGCCGTAGCGGGCCGTGAAGAACCCCTCGAAGGTGATGCGCTGGGCGAGGGTCAGGTCGAAGGCGGGCAGGATCCGCTCGACCGAGCGCAGGGCGCCGCCGCCGGAGCCCTCCCGCGCCCACCCGGGCGACGGCGCGGCCAGCTCGCGGCCCGCGCTCACGTCCTCGTAGACCAGCGTCAGCGGCAGCGGCGCGTCCGCGGGCGCGCCGAGTTCCGCCTGGACCCGGCGCAGCCCGGTGCGCAGCGCGAGCAGCAGAGCGGCCCGCTCGCTGCGGCCGGCGTGCGGGTAGCGCTCCAGCAGCCGGGCCGGCTCCTCCAGCAGCTCCGCGAGCGCGTCGGCCCAGGGCCGCTCCAGCGCGGTCAGGGAACGCCGGAAGGCCCGTACGGGATCCCCGCCGTGCACCCGCGTGTCCAGGCACGGCACCCTCACCATCCCCAGTTCGAGCAGCGCCGCGATGTAGGCCTCGCACTCCCGCGGCTCCGCGCCGTGCTCCGCCGCCAGCCACGCGGCCAGCTCCCGGTGGCGCAGCTCCGGTTCCCCGCAGCGCTCCTCGCGCTCCGCGAACAGGGCGAGCATGCGGTCCAGGGTGCCGCTGCGGCGCAGGAAGAACAGCCGGTCCCGGACGGCGTCGAAGGTGACGGCGGCCGAGTCGTCGCCGGCCGTGACCGACCGGCGCACGTAGCGGATCCGGTCCTCCTCGCGCCCCCAGCCGGGGGCGGGGCGCAGCGGCAGGTCCCGCCGCCGCACCGGATCGGCCTGCACCAGCTCGGCGATCCGGGCCAGGACCACCACGTTCAGCCGGACGTGGCTGCTCCAGCGGTCCTCGACCCGGATGCCCTCCGCTCCCGCCGGGTCGGTGAAGCGGCCCGTCGCGACGCCGGTGAAGGTGCTGAAGGGACTGGTCTTGCACGCGGTGCGGTAGAGGTACGAGAGCACCGAGCGTTCGGCCTTGCGGGCGCGGCCCCCCGGCACCCGGCCGTCCGCGGTGGCCTCCGCGTACGCGTCGAGCTGCCCCTCCAGCACCGGCGAGGCCAGCAGCAGCCCGTGCCGCAGCCGTTCGTCGTCCAGCAGCCCGCGCAGCGCGGCCCGGGCCCGGCCCAGATCGGCGGCGAGCAGCGGGTCGCCCTCGGACAGCAGCTTCGCCAGCTCGCACACCCGCAGCAGCCAGCCGCCGAGGCGCTCCGCGGCGGCCCCGGCATCCGCTTCCCCGAACTCGCCGAGCTCCGCCAGGGTGCGCAGGGCCGCCCCGGGATCCGTCGGCGGCCGCCCGTTGTGGACCTGGCGCCGCAACCGCAGCAGCGCCCGGCGCCGGGCCGCGTCCGGCCCGCCCGGCTCCGGATCGGTCGCGCCGACCGCCCGGTGCAGCACCTCGCTCAGCCACTGCGCGTCCGCCCGCAGCGCGTCCTCGGCCGCGAGCACGTCGGCGGCCCAGCGCCGGGTGTCCGGGCAGCGCAGCGCGTCGGCCGCGGTCAGCGGCAGCCCGGCGACGCGCAGCATGAAGCGGCCGCCCGCTCGCCATTCGGTGGTGGTGTTCATCCTGATCGTCCGCTTCTCTCGTGGGCTCTGGCGCCCGGTCAGGCGATCTCGTGACGGAAGTCGGCGGGCCGCGGCCGCTCGTGACCGAGCAGCATGATCAGCAGCGGCGCCTCGTCGGTGCCGGCCAGCCCCAGCCGCTCGGCGTACGAGACGTTGTCGAAGCCGAGGGCCACGCCCGCGCCCAGCCCGTGGGCCGCCGCCGTGGTGTAGAAGGTCTGCGCCACCGCCCCGACGGCCGCGCCCACCAGGCGGTAGCCGCGGTCGCCCACCGCGTCCAGGACCGCGGTGGTGCGCACGGTCGGCACCAGTACGGCGGCCGCCTGCTCCAGGTTGTAGTTCGACAGGAAGTAGCTGCCCTGCAGGAAGGGCCCCGGCGCCCCGGGCACCACCAGGCGCAGCGAGTGGGCCGCCGGATCGTAGGCGTAACCGCCCGGATCGATGCCCTCGACGTGGTTGACGAAGGCGTACAGGGCGGTCAGCGGCGGCCCCCCGGGCCGCTCGGCCTCGCTCCCGAACCGGGTGGCCGCGCAGTCCGCCAGCGCCGCCGCGAGCTGCGCCGCCGTCACCGGCCGGGTGGCGTCGAACCGCCCGAAGCTGCTGCGCCGCGCCCGCAGCGCCGCCGCGGGCTCCAGCGGGGCGGCGGCCGGGGCGGGCAGCGCGGTCGCCCGCCCGCCCCGCGGCGGGTGCGCGGCGGCCGCGTCCAGGGCCTGCGGCGCGGGCCGGTCGGCGGTGCGGCCGAGGGTGGCCCCGTGGACGCGCAGCAGCGTCTCGAAGGAGTGGACCGTACGGGAGCGCTCGCGGTCCCGGTGGCGGACGGCCGCACCGGTGGGCGGCACCTCGGCCACCGGCCCGGCGTCGTCGCCCTCCCACTCCAGCGGGAGCACCGCGAAGATCCCCTCCTCCTCGGGGACCACGCCGAGCAGCCGGGCGAGGCGCTCCTCGTCGAACCACAGCGCGGGGGCGATCCGCAGGCCGTACGCCCGCGCCCACAGCCGCCAGGTCTGGACGAGCGCGCCCACGTCCATGCAGACGGCGTGGAAGGAGAAGCTGTTGTACTTGAAGGCGTTCTGCCAGTACTTGACGCCGAGCACCAGGTACTGGGTGGCGTCGTCCGGCCCCGCCCCGAGGGCCGCGCGGACATCGCCCGTGACGTCCCCGGTCAGCAGCCGGCGCAGCCCGTGCTGGTGCGGGGCGTAGTGGTAGAGGCCCGGGGTGAGCGGTCCGCCCGCCCCGGCGGCCCAGTACACGCCGACGGGGTAGAGCCCGCCGCCCGAGGCCGTGCCCCGCGACCAGTTGGCCTGCGCGTAGTGGGGCAGCGCCGCCAGGTCGGTGTTGGCCTGCACGGCCAGGCGCCGCCCGGTCAGCCCGTACGAGTCCTGGAGCATGCCGGAGAGCAGCGGCAGGGTGAACCCCGGCGCGGGCCGCGGCCCGTCCGCCGGATCCGGCAGCGGCAGGGTCTGTGCCTGCGGGTAGAACTTGGCCTTGCGGGGGCGGTCGGCCCAGTCGGGCACGAAGTCCGCGGGCTCCATGGGAACCCGGCCCCGGTACATGATGGCGCTGGCGTAGTCATGGGCGTAGCCCACGGGTCCTCCTCGGTCGGTCGGGGTGCCGGACGCGCCGGCGGCCGGTCAGGGGAAGGGGTGCGGAGCCGGGTTGAGGTCGGCGTCCGCCAGGTCCCGCTCGCGCAGCCCCGCCGCGCGCAGGGCCGTCCGCAGCCGGGGCATGCCGAGCGCCCGCTGCCGCGACCAGCCGAAGTCGATGGGCAGCAGCCCCGGTACCAGCACGCTCACGGTGTGCAGTCCCAGCGCCCGCTGCTCGGGCAGCGTCTGGTCGACGACGACCACGTCGAACCCCCCGGCCGCGACGGCGTCGACGCAGCGCCCCAGGTCCTCGCGCACGTCGTCCGCCACCCCCGCGGGGAAGCGCAGAGCCGACACCGGCCGCAGCGGCTCCCGGGCGGGGGAGCGCAGCAGGAAGTCGGCGTGCCGGCCCATCCCGGGCACCCCGTACACCAGCGGATGGTCGTGCAGCGCGGTGACCAGGCCGAAGTCGGCGGCCATCGCGGCCAGCCGGTCCGCGTCCCGCTCGGTGCGGCCGGGCAGGTTCACCGCGTCCGTGGCGATCTCGCACAGCGCCGAATCCAGCGCCGACTCCGGGTCCAGTCCCGCCCCCGCCCCGAAGCACATCCGGCCCGTCCCGCCGTCGAAGCGTTCGGCGACGGCGGTCACCACCGGGACCGGGAAACTGATCCGGGTGTCGAAGAACCGCGCCCGGTACCCGTAGAGGGCCAGCCGGTCGACCATCGCCCGGGTGGAAGCGCGGGTGCTGGTGGCCGGATCGATCTCCGGCAGCGGCTGGCGTCCGTACCAGGCCAGCAGGAAGGCGTCCCGCTCGACGACCTCCATCAGCCCGAAGTAGCAGGCCTCGGCCAGGCTCCCGCCGGAGGCACAGCCGTTGGAGCTCTCCTGGACGAACCGGTTCTCCAGACCGGGCGCGTGGTAGTACGTCAGGATCTCCGGCACCAGGCGCGGGAGGCGGTCGCGCAGCGACCAGCCCCACACCCAGGGGATCTCCCGGTCCGGGTCGAAGGGCCGCACCCGCGGGTTGTCCCGGTGGAAGGCGGCGTCGTAGAGGCCTGCCTCGCGCGGGTCCACGGCCCCGGCGAACTGCCGCAGCGAGCCGCGGACGCTGGTGGTCCGGGACCGCGCACGCATCCCCGCGTACCGCTCCAGCCCCTCCAGCACCCCGACGCGGGCACTGCGCGCGAAGGTGGCGGTGTGGCCGCCCCAGAACGTCTCGCGCAGGTACGCGCCCGAACGCATCGAGAAACAGCCGATGGTGGCGGAGGTGGACGTGGAGGAGACGTCCTGCACCAGGGACGGGCCCAGCGCCCCGCACAGCGGGTTCGCGAAGGCCGCCACCTCCAGGGCGTACGCCTCCACCGGACGGGTGCGGAAGGCACCCGGCCGGTACGCGGGCGCGGGCGCCAGGTCCGGCGGCCCGGGCGCGTCCACCGTCGGCGCGGCGCACACCGGGCACTCCGGGTCGGGCACCAGCGGGTAGCGCCGGACCGCGCCGGTGCGCAGGTCCAGCGCGCGGACCGAGGGGAACGGCGCCGCGCCCGGGCCCGGCGCGGCGGCGGCCCCGACCCCGGCGGCGGAGGCGACCAGCGCGGCCAGCGCGTCGGCGGCGAAGGCGTGCGCGTAGGGCCAGCCGCCCGCCGCGCACGTCCCGCCGCCCAGCTCCAGCGCGTCCCGCAGCGCGACGGACCGCACGGCCTGCCAGCGCCGCTCCAGGCAGCGCCCGCACCCCGGCGCCGAGGACGGCAAGGGTCCGACGACGGCCTGGTACCCGTACAGGTGCACGGGCACCCCGGGCACCCCGGGCACCCCGGGCACCTCGGGCACCTCGGGCACACCGGGCGGCAGCGTGCCGGGCTCGCGGGGGCCGCCGGGCACCTGCTCGGCCGGGAGCGGCCGGGTGAAGGCGTCGTCCAGACCCAGCGGGGCCAGCGCCACCGCCGGGCCGTCCAGGGCCGCCAGGGCACGCTCCAGCAGGTCCGTGAACCGTGCGGCGGCCTGCGCGCCGAGGGCCCCCGCCAGCGCCGGGGCGGTCCTCACCCGGCGGACGGGGGCGGGGGAGTCACGCGTCATCGCCGGGCTCCCGCACCACCGTCAGCAGTACCCGGACGGTGTGCAGGCCGGCGCCCGCCAGCTCCGGCGACCCGGTCGTCACCACGTACGCGTCCAGCCCGGCCGCCCCGAGCCGCTCCAGCACCCGCTCCCAGGACGTGCCCCCGCCCGCATCCGCCGCACCGGCGGCCACCGCGCCGCACACCAGGGTCCGCGGGTCCAGGTCGGCCAGCAGCGGATCGCCCGTGTCGGCCGGAGACCGGCCCGCCGGATCGGCGGCGTACTGCACCGCGCCCAGCAGCTCCCGCAGCGCCGCGAGCGCCGCCGTACGCCGGTCCAGCCCCTCGCCCAGCGCCCAGTGCTCCCCGGCGCGGGCCAGCAGCACCTCCACCCCGCTGCGCCCGCCCTCACCGAGGTCCAGCAGCTCCGGCCGCAGCCCGAGCCGCTCGGCCGACCGTACGAGGAAGGCCGCTTCGGCGTCCGCGCCGGCCGGGTCCGGCAGCGGCACCGGGGCCGCCGGCGCGCCCCGCACGGCCCGCAGCAGGGCGGCGTGCCCGAGCGCCGAGAGCAGTCCGGCGGCGGCCGCGTCGGCGGGGGAGGGGCCGGCCCCCGCGCCCGCCCGGGTGCGCTCGAAGAGCCGATCGGTGTTGTGCGGACCGAACGGCCGCACCGCCCCCGCCGGGACCAGGACCGCTTCCTTCGTCAGCAGGGACACGCCCCGCCGGCAGGCGTACACCGCGCCCGGCAGCCCGGAGGCCGTCGCCAGGTCCGCCGGGGCCACGACCTGATCCGTCCCCGCCGCACCGGGCTCCACCAGCCCCCGGGCCGGCACCACGTGCTCCGCGTACACCAGCGCCGCCGCGTCCAGCGCCCGCATCCGGGCCCCGGCCACGTGGTGGACGTCGAAGGCGGCCACGGTGCGCGGCCCCGCGTGCCCGATGCCCAGCTCGACCGCGCCGAGCTTCAGCGGGATCTGCGTCAGCTCCTCGTCCGCGTACCGGGTGAACACCCCCGCGTACGGGCGCACCAGCGCGGAGCGCCGGTTCAGCTCCGCCACCAGTGCGTCGGCCTCCCGGGCGGTCTCCAGGGTGGGCAGCGCGGGCGCCCCCGAACGGCCGGCGGCCGCCAGGTCCACCGGGGCCGCCGCGGGCTCGTCCGGCGCGCAGAAGGGGCAGCGCGGGTGCGGGAACAGCGGCTCGGCCGTGACGTCCAGCGAGGCCGTGTCCTGGACGAGCAGCCGCCCGGCGGTCTCGGCGGGCAGCGTCCCAGAGGTCGCGCGGAACACCTCGTAGCCCAGCAGGTTGCCGATCATCGCGGCCAGCGGCCGTCCCGGCACGGGCCCCGCCGCGAGGGGAGCCTCCGGCAGCGCCAGCGCGCTCCACAGCGCGGCCGCCCCCGCACCGCCGCGCGCCGCGCCCAGCCGCAGCGCGGCGCAGGACCAGCAGCCGGCGGTGCCGGACGTCATCAGCGGGCCGACGACCATGTCGTCCCCGTACGACCAGGCGGGCAGCAGGGAGCGGCCCTCGGGTATCCCGGCGCGCAGCAGGGGAAGCAGCCGGGCCGGGGCCGCGGCCCCGCCGGTGACCACCACGAAGTCGGCGTCCGCCAGTTCCGCCCAGCCGGGCGCGGCCGTGGACAGCGTACGGACCACGGCCGGACAGCCGTCCGCGGCGGCCTCCGCCGCCTCGGCCGCCACCTCGGCCGCGTCGGCCCCCGGCAGCAGGGCCACGTCCGCGCATCCGTTGCGCACCAGGCTGAGCGCGCACCAGCGGGCCACGGCGTCCTCGCCGAGGACGGCCACCCGGGTGCCGCGGAAGCGCAGGAAGCGGGCCTCCGCCCGGTCGGCGTAGTGGTCGGCGTAGGCGATCTGCGGCGCGTAGCGCCGGGCCACGTCGGGCTCGGGGACGGCCGGGGCCGGATCCGCCCCGGCGCCGGGGGCCGCCACGGGGCGGGCGAAGTCCCGTTCGTACAGGGTTCTGACGAGTTCGCCGACCATCGCGCGCTGGGGGTCGCCCAAGCCCTGACAGAGCTCGGTGACGGAGTGCTCGCCGGTCAGGTGCGGGACGATCAGCGTCGCGAAGCGGTACGCGGAGCGGGCGGTCAGGCGGAATCCGCCGTCGGCGTTGTGGAAGAGCACGCCGTCCGGGGTCTCGGTGAAGAGCACGTCCCGGCGGATCCGGGGCCGGGTGGCGGCGACGTCGTCGAAGCTGGCTTGGGACATGGAACACTTCTGATTGCGGTCTGGTGGGGTCGGAGACGTGAGGTGGGAAATGCCGGGACGGGACATGCCGGGGTGGGGAGGGCGCGTGGGGGAGCGCCCCGTACGGGAAGCGCGGGGGAGCGGGGCCGGACGGTCAGCGCGGCTGCGGCTGCGGCTGCGGGGCCGGGGTGGTGGGCGGCCGGGCCGTGGACCCGGGGCCGGCGGCGGATCCGCCGGCGCGGGCCAGCCACCGCGAGTAGACCCGGAGGAAGGCGTGGATCCGGTAGGGCTGGCCGGGCGGGCCGTCCTCCAGCATCCCCGCCTCGACGAGCTGTTCGAGGACGGTCTCGCTCCCCGCCCCGGACAGGTCCTGGGCCGGATCGAGCGCGCCCAGCCGAAGAAACGTTTCTTGCATCGGGGGTGCCAACGCGCCCACGGCCTGCCCGAACACCTCGGGCACCGAGAGCCGCGGGTCCTCGGCCAGGGCCAGCCGGGCCGGCGGGTCCTCCGCCAGCCAGGCCGCGCAGTCCGCGACGGACAGCCCCGGCCGGGTCAGCAGCCGCCCGGCGGCGATCCGCAGCGCCAGCGGGAAGTGCCCGCACACCGCCGCCAGTTCCCGTGCGGCGGCCGCCTCGGCCCCGATCCGCTCCGCCCCGACGAGCCCGGACAGCAACCGGTGGGCCTCGCCGGGTGCGAGCACGTCGAGCCGGTGCACGGCCCCGCCGTGGGTGGCGACGACGGCCGCGAGCCCGCGCCGGCTGGTCACCAGCACCGCGGCGTCGCCCGCCCGGGACAGCAGCGGCAGCACCTGGCCGGCGCCCGCCGCGTTGTCGAGCACCAGCAGCCGCCGCCCCCCGCCGCCCGGCCCGGGCAGCAGCTTGCGGGCCTCCTCCACGTCGAGGCCGCTGCCGTCCGGCCGGGCCAGGTCGAGGACGGACACCCCGCCGGGGAAGGAGCGGCGGACCTCGTGCGCGCTCTGCAGCGCGAGCGCCGACTTGCCGATGCCGGGGGCTCCGGAGACGACGACGATCCGGGGCCCGCCCGCATCGGTGAGCCGCCGCGCCATCGCCCGCAGGTCCGCCTCGCGCCCGGCGAAGCCGCGCACCGGCGCCGGCCCGTCGGGGGTCTCGGGCCGTACCGGCACCGCGGCGATCAACTCGGCCCGTGCGCGCGGGAGTTCGGGTACCGGGTGTGGATGCGGGCCGGCAGGAGCGGGCGGACCCAGCTCCTCGGCCCGCAGGATCGCGAGCTCCAGCCGCCGCAGACCCGGTCCGGGATCCACGCCGAGCTCCTCGCGGAGCCGGTCGCGCACCGTGCGGTACTCGGCCAGCGCCTCGGCCTGCCGTCCGGTGCGGTAGAGGGCCTCGACGAGCTGCTCGGTGAACCGCTCGCGGACCGGATGCCGACGGGCGCCCTCGTAGAGGTCGACGAGCACCTGGTGGCAGTTCCCGGCGGCCAGTTCGAGGTCGCAGACCCGCTCCAGGACCCGCAGCCGCTCCTGCTCCAGCGCGGGCACGGCGTCCCGCTGGAGCATGCGCGAGGCCACGTTGGCCAGGGGCTGTCCGTGCCACAGCGAGAGCGCCTCGCGCAGCCGGTACAGTTCCTCGCCGGTGCCGGTGCCGGTGCCGGTGCCGGCACCCGTACCCGTACCCGTACCGGCGGCGGCGCGTGCCCGCGCCGTCAGTAACCGGAACAGGACGAGGTCGAGGGTCTCGGTGTCGTTGTGCATCCGGTACCCGCCGGGTACGGCCTCGATGGTCGTCGCGGATATGCCGTATTTCGCGAATAACCTGCGCAGGCGCAGCACGCACGTCTGGAGCGCGGCCCGCGCCGTGGCGGGGGGCTCCTCGTCCCAAACGGCGCGGAGCAGATAGCCGGTGGAAACCACGGCGCCGGGATGGAGCAGAAGCGCCGCGAGCAGACTGGTGGGTTTGGACGGCTTGAGAACCACCGTCTCGGGGCCGTGCGCAATACTCAGGGGCCCCAATAGCTGGAACCGCATGCTGGTCCCCCGTGTCGGGTCACGTGTTTCGCAGACGAAGGTGCCGGGGGCGGTGGCCTGCGGAGCTTCCGTGCCGGACATGGTCCGGAAATAGTCCGGACCATTGCCAGAGGCAGCTCGCCGCTCCCCGTTGGGCGGTGAATATCTGGAACCCTACATAACGGATCTTGCGAAAGTCGAGGTGTCGACCGGATCATTTCCGGCGTTCCGGCCGTTCTTCTCCTCTGCGTCACGCGCAAGCCTCGTGGAGTTACTGGCGCCGCGTCAATACTGTTCACAAGTAAACGAGTTTTGATGGCCGGGGCGCCGGAGTCCTAATTGAAGAGGCATTCCGGGCCGCCGGGGGAGCGGAAGGGAATGATCTCTTCCGTGGCTGGATCCAGATGCTCGGAAGGGTGGATTCCGTTCATTGAACCGGAATCCACCCCTCGTCGGAAGCGGTACCTGCGGACCTGCGGAGGTGCCGGCCGCGGGCCGGCCGGGCCGCTATTCGAAGCGGGCCGTGTCGCCCGCTCCACGGCGTACGATTTCGGCCTCGCCGCCGGAGAAGTCGATGACGGTGGTCGGCCGGGTCCCGCAGTCCCCGGAGTCCAGCACGGCGTCCACGACGTGGTCCAGCCGCTCCTTGATCTCCCAGCCCTGCGTCAGCGGCTCCTCCTCGTCGGGCAGCAGCAGCGTGCTGGACACCAGCGGCTCGCCGAGCTCGGCGAGCAGGCTCTGGGTGACCAGGTGGTCCGGGATCCGCACGCCGACCGTCTTCTTCTTCGGGTGCATCAGCTGCTTCGGCACCTCGGAGGTGGCCTTCAGGATGAACGTGTAGGGGCCGGGCGTCGCCGCCTTGATCGCCCGGAACACGTCGTTGTCGACGTGCACGAACTGCCCCAGCTGTGCGAAGTTCTGGCACACCAGGGTGAAGTGGTGCCGGTCGTCGAGGTCGCGGATGGTACGGATCCGCGCCAGCCCGTCGCGGTTGCCGAGCTGGCAGCCCAATGCGAAACAGGAGTCGGTCGGGTACGCGACGAGCGCACCCGCGCGGATGCTGTCGGCCACGCTGCTGATGGTGCGCCGCTGAGGGTTCTCGGGGTGCACGTCGAAGTACTTCGCCATCCGCCGAGCCTACGGGACCGGATCCGGCCCCTCCGCCACCCGTGGGCCCGGCCGGGGGAGGCCCGGCGACGCCCCGCGCCCCCGCCCGGCGGACGCCGGGCGCGGCGGGGCGCGGGGGGCGGTCTGCTCCGTACGGGTTCTCTTGGGGCGCCCGTTCGGCCCCAGGGCCGAGTTTACGATCATCGTTTCGGCTTCAGGTCGTTTTGATGCTGCCATCCGGCGGTGGGCGATCTGGGAGGGCTGCGTGGCGACGTCACGGACCAAAGCATGGAGCGCGGTGGCCGCGGTGACGGGCGCCGTACTGACCGTCGCCGCCGCGCCGGGCCAACCCGTCGCCCTCCAGGACCTCTTGGGCGCGGCCGTCGGGGGACCGGGCCGGGAGGCCGCGGTCACCCTGCTGGTGGGCCGGGCCGTGGAGACCGGCCGGGCCGCCGGCGACGGCTGGTGCGAGGCCGGGGCCTTCCGCTCCGGCAAGTGCGGGGACTGGCGGGAGCAACGGGTGCTGGCCACCGCCCGCGGAGCCGGCTCCCTGCTGCGGGACCCCGCCGGCGCCCGCACCGAGACCCTGCCCACCGACGCCGGCGGCCCGCTGGAGATCGCGCTCCCCACGGCCCGGGCCGGCAGCCTCACCGACGTCACCGTCCAGGACGGACACGGCCGCCACCTGGCCGGGGCACTCGCCCCCGGCGGCGGCCGCTGGCGCAACACCGAGCCCCTGCGGGCGGGGGAGGACTACACCGTCCGGGTCGGCGCCCAGGCCGGTGACGGCACCCCGGTCGGCGTCACCCTCGCCTTCCGGACGGCGCCCCCGGCCGACGGGGGCAGGCTCACCGCCGAGTTCGGGCCCCGCCCCGGCACGTACGGGGCGGGGGAGATCGTGACGGCCGCCCTCAGCCACCCGGTCCCGGGTGCGGACGCCGACGCCCGCGCACGCGTCGAGCAGGCCCTGCGGGTCACCTCGGAGCCGCACGTCGAAGGCGCCTGGCACTGGGTCGACGACTCCACCCTGCACTTCCGGCCGCGCACCTACTGGCCCGCCCACACCGTGGTCCGCGTCCGCAGCGGACTCGACGGCGTCGAGCTGGGCGACCACGGGTACGGAGGCCCCTCCGAGCCCCTGGAGTTCACCGTCGCCGACCGGATCGAGGCCGTCACCGACTCGGCCGCCCACGAGATGACGGTCCGCCGCAACGGCCGGGTCGTGCGGACCATCCCGGTCACCACCGGCAAGGCCGGGTTCCTCACCCGCAGCGGCATCAAGGTCGTGCTGGGCAAGGAGCCCAAGGTCCGGATGCGCGGGGACACGGTCGGCATCCAGAAGGGCACCAAGGAGTTCTACGACCTTCCCGTCCAGTACGCGACCCGCGTGACGTGGAGCGGCGAGTACATCCACGCCGCGCCCTGGTCGGTGGAGGCGCAGGGCGAGGAGAACGTGAGCCACGGCTGCACGGGCATGAGCACCGAGGACGCCGCCTGGTTCTTCGACACCGTCCGCGAGGGGGACATCGTCGAGGTGGTCAACAGCGGCGGTGAGCCGATGCCGCCCTTCGCGAACGGCTTCGGCGACTGGAACATGGACTGGCCCGCCTGGACCGCGGGCAGCGCCCTGTCCCCGCCCGCCGCCCCGGCCGCCGCCGCCCCGGCCCGCCTCACCCCGACGACGTGACCCACCCCCACGACCCACACGTACCACCCGCCTCCTACGCCCCCTGCGACCCCTGCGGCCCGCGCGACCGCTGCGACCCGCCGGAGCCGCCCCCCGCCGGGCCCCCGGACGCCGTCCCCGTGCCCGTACCCGGGTACCGGCCGCGCCGCGCGCTGCTCGCGGGCGCGGCCGGGAACTTCGTCGAGTGGTACGAGTTCGGCGTCTACGGCTCCTTCGCCACCGTCATCGCCGACCGCTTCTTCACCCCGGGCCACCCGTCGGCCGACCACCCGGCGGGGTCGGCCGGCCCGCTCCTCGCCACCTACGCCTCCTTCGCCGTGGCCTTCTTCTTCCGCCCCGCCGGGGCCCTGTTCTTCGGCCGGCTCGCCGACCGGGCCGGCCGGCGCCGCGCGCTGGTCCTCGTGATCGGCCTGATGACCCTCGCCACCACCCTGATCGGACTCCTGCCGGCCCGGGACAGCGCGGGCGCCGCCGCGCCGTGGCTGCTCGTCCTGCTGCGATCCCTGCAAGGCCTTTGTGCCGGAGGGGAGTTCGGGGGCGCCGTGGCCCTGATGACCGAGCACGCGCCACCGGGCAGGCGCGGCCGGTACGGGGCCTGGCAGTCCCTCACCGTCGCCCTCGGCCTCCTCGCCGGGGCGGCCGTCGCCGCCCTGCTGGCCTCGCTGCTCTCCCCGGCGGCCCTGTACGCCTGGGGCTGGCGGGTCCCGTTCCTCCTCGCCCTCCCGATGGGCCTGGCCGTCCTCGGCCTGCGCGCCGCCCTGCCCGAAGCCCCGCCGCCCGCGCCCGCCGGGCCTCGCGCCGCATCCGCCGGGCCGGGTGCCGCGCCCGGCGCCGGGAAGGGGGCGGGGCGGGCCGTCGTACTGGGGGTCGGGCGGGTCATGGGGTGGTCGGCGGCGGGGTACACCTTCCTCGTGGTGCTGCCCTCGTACCTGCAAACCGCTCTCGGTGCCTCCTTCCGGGAGGCCCTGACCGCCACCGCCCTCGCCAACCTCGGCTTCGCCGCCTCGATCCTGCCCGCCGGGATGCTCAGCGACCGCGTCGGCCGGCGCCCCGTCATGCTCGGCGGGGCCCTCGTCGTCGCCGGGTGCGCGCTGCCGCTGCTGCACCTCCTGCGGGACCCCGCCGCCCCCGCCCCCGCCAGGGCCGCCGCCCTGCTCGCGGCGGGCGCCGCCGTCGGACTGCTCGCCGGGCCCGGTCCGGCCATGCTCGCGGAGATGTTCCCCGCGTCCGTGCGCTGCACGGGCCTCGCCGTCTCCTACGCCCTCGCCAACGCCGTCTTCGCCGGCTGCGCCGGCCTCGTCATCACCGCCCTGACCGCCGCGACCGGCGACCCCGACGTCCCCGCCTACTACGCCGGGGGCCTGTGCGCCCTCAGCATCCCCGCCCTGGCCACGCTGCGGCGCGACGACCACCTGCGGCCGCTGCGGTGAGGGTCATCGGCCTGATGTCGGGCACCTCGTACGACGCCGTCGACGCCGCCGCCGCGGACCTCACCCCCGACCCGGACGGCACCACCCTGCGCCTGGTCCCGCTGGGCATGGTCAGCGCCCCCTACGAGGACGCCCTGCGCGCCGACCTCGCCGCCGCCCTGCCGCCCGCCCCCACCACCCTGGGGGACGTGTGCCGCCTCGACACCCGCATCGGCCGGGCCTTCGCCGCCCTCGCGGTCCGCGCCGACAGCGAACTGTGCTCCGGCGAAGCCGAGTTGATCGCCTCGCACGGGCAGACCGTCTTCCACTGGGTGGACGCCGGGCAGGTGCGCGGAACCCTCCAGCTCGGCAGCCCCGCCTGGATCGCCGAGGCCACCGGCCGCCCCGTCGTCAGCGACTTCCGCCCCCGGGACATCGCCGCCGGGGGCCAGGGCGCCCCGCTCGTCGGCCTGATCGACCTCATGCTGCTGCGGGGCCGCCCCGGCACCCCCGCCGCCCTCAACATCGGCGGCATCGCCAACCTCACCGCCGTCCCGCCGGACGGCCCGCCCGTGGCCTTCGACACCGGCCCGGGCAACGCCCTGCTCGACGCCGCCGTACGCGAACTCACCGGGGGCCGGCTCGACTACGACGAGGACGGCGCCCTCGCCGCCGCCGGACGCATCCACGAACCGCTCCTGCTGCGCCTGCTCGCGGAGCCGTACTACCGCCGGCCCGCCCCCAAGAGCACCGGCAAGGAACTCTTCCACTCCGGCCACCTGCGCACCGCCCTGGCGCCCTTCCCCGGCCTGCCGCCGCAGGACGTGCTGGCCACCCTCACCCGGCTCACGGCCCGCACCGTCGCCGACGCACTGCGCCCCCTGCGCGCCACCGAGGTGATCGCCTCCGGCGGCGGCACCCGCAACCCCGTGCTGATGGCGGCGCTCCGCGAGGAACTGCCGGGCCACGTCGCCCTGTCGGACTCCGGCGAGCTCGGTCTGTCCGCCGCCGCGAAGGAGGCGTACGCCTTCGCCGTGCTCGGGTTCCTCAGCCTGCACGGCCTGCCCGGCAACGTCCCCGACTGCACCGGCGCCCACGGCCCCCGCGTCCTGGGTTCCCTGACCCCGGGCCGCCGCCCCCTGCGGCTCCCGCCCGTCCCGGACCGCCCGCCCCACACCCTCGTCGTCGCAGCCGCCCCCGTCGCGGGCTGACCGGGCGTCCCTTCGCCCGTCGCCGGGGCACCACGACGGCACGAGTGCGCCACCAGCGGGTTCGAAAAGACTTCCGGGGTCCACATCCGCGTACCCACGCGTCCAGCCCTCCGGCACGTGAGGCGCCGGGAGACCCACCCACGGGGGAACAGTGATCACTCGACGGACCGCACTCAGGGCAGGCGTGGCCGCCACCAGCATCGTCGGCACGGGCGGCATGCTGCTGCCCGCCGTCACCGCCACCGCGACCGAGCCCCGCGCCGCCGCGGCCGAGCTCGACGTCACCGGCATAGCCAAGTTCACCCAGCGGATGCCGCTCGCGCCCGTCCTCCAGCCCTACCTCACCACCAACACCACCAGCTACTACCGCATGGACCTGAAGGAAGTCTCCAGGGAGATCGTGCCCGGCCTGACCACCCGTGTGCGCACGTTCAACGGATCCTTCCCGGGCCCCGTCATCAAGGCCGAGTCGGGCCGCCGCGTCGTCGTCCGGCAGACCAACTCCCTCTCCGTGCCCACCTCGATCCACCTGCACGGCGCGCACGTCCCGCAGGACAGCGACGGCTCCCCGATGGACGTGATCGCGCCGGGCGGCGGCAGCAAGACGTACACCTACCCCAACACCCAGCCGCACGCGAACCTGTGGTTCCACGACCACGCGCACCACATGGAGTCGGAGAACGTCTTCCGCGGCATGACGGGCACCTACCTCCTCACCGACGACATCGAGCGCCGGCTGCGCCTGCCCTCCGGCAGCTACGACATCCCGATCTCGCTGCGCGACGCCCGCTTCGCCACCACCGGCGAACTCATCTACGAGATGGGCGACTTCCACAACCGCAACGCGATCCTCGCCAACGGCAAGCCCTGGCCCTACTTCGAGGTGTCGGCCCGCAAGTACCGCTTCCGCTTCACCAACACCGCCAACCAGCGGTTCTTCGACCTGCGCCTCGCCGACGACTCGGAGATCGTGCAGATCGGCACCGACGGCGGTCTGCTGCCCGCCCCGCACCGTACGAACACGGTCGCCATCAGCCCGGGCGAGCGCGCGGACGTCGTCATCGACTTCTCCCGCTACCCCGTCGGCAGCACCATCGAACTGGTCAACAAGGACGTCGCGCCCTTCGAATCGGCCGACACGGTCGGCAAGGTCATCCAGTTCCGGATCACCCGCTCCGCGTACGACAACAGCGTCGTCCCCGCCACCCTGCGCACCCTGCCGCCGCTCCCCGCCGCCACCGTCACCCGCGACTTCGACATGCGGATGGACGAGACCGGCAGCCCGGGCAGCCAGGCGTACATCAACGGCAAGACCTACGACATGGACCGGATCGACACCGAGATCGCCTACGGTGCCACGGAGATCTGGACCGTGAAGAACAGCAACAAGTTCGCCCCGCACAATTTCCACATGCACCTGGTGCAGTTCCGAGTGCTGGAGCGCAACGGCCAGCCGGTCACGGCCGGTTCGGAGACCGGCCTCAAGGACACCGTCCCGCTGAAGCCGGGCGAGACCGTCAAGCTCCAGGCCACCTTCACGGGATACCGCGGCACCTACGTCTACCACTGCCACCTGTTCGACCACGGCGCCATGGGCATGATGGCGAACATGCGCATCTCCTGACGCGCCCTCCCGCCCGCGCGGCGCCCCGGTGGACCCTCGGTCCGCCGGGGCGCAGCCGTTGCCGACCGGGCCCCACGGACCAGGGGGGTTATCCCCACCCCGGGGCGACCGGGCTGCCGGATGGGGCCCAGGGCCGCAGGCAACGAGGCTTGTCCCATGACGACTTCCAGGAACAAGGCCCTGCTCCTCGCCCTCTGCGCCGCCACCGCCGCCACCACCCTGAGCGTCACGCTCCCGGCGGCGGCCACCGCCACCACCTCGGCCGGAGCGGACGTGGCGGCCGGAGCGGGTGCCCCCGTCCCCCGGCTCGTCTGGCATCCCTGCGCCGCGCCGGGCGGCCCGGCCACCCAGGAGTGCGCCGACCTGCCCGTCCCCCTCGACTACGCGGACCCCTCCGGCCCCCAGATCAAGGTCGCCGTCTCCCGCGTCCGCAGCGACCGCCCCCGGGCCCGCCGGGGCGCGCTCGTCGTGATCCCCGGCGGCCCGGGCGGCTCGGGCGTCCAGCGCCTGACGCAGAAGGGCGAGGCGCTGCGCGGCCAACTGGGCGGCGCCTACGACCTCGTCACCTTCGATCCGCGCGGCGTCGGGGGCAGCACCACCGCCTCGTGCGGCCTCGCCCCCGGCGACCGCTACCTCACCAGCCTGCGCGCCTGGCCGGCCGCCGACGGCGACATCACCGAGAACGTGGCCCGCGCCCAGCGCATCGCCGAGGCCTGCGCTGCCAACGGCGGCCCCGTGCTGCGCAGTTTCACCACCGCCAACCAGGTCCGCGACATGGACCGGCTGCGCGAGGCCCTCGGTGAGGACAAGCTCTCCGCCTGGGGGGTCTCCTACGGGACCTACGTCGGCGCCGTGTACGCGCAGAAGTACCCGGAGCGCACCGACCGCTGGGTCCTCGACAGCAGCGGCGACCCCGACCCGGCCCGCGTCGCGCGGGGCTGGCTCGCCAACATGGCACAGGGTGCCGAGGACCGCTTCCCCGACTTCGCCGCCTGGGCCTCCCACCCCGACCGCGACAAGGACGGCCTGCGCCTGGCACACGACGCCGCGGACGTGGAACCCCGCCTGCTGGCCCTGGCCGCCTCCCTGGACCGCGCACCGAGGCCGTCCACCACCCCCGGCGTGCCCCTGACCGGCAACGGCCTGCGCCAGACCCTCCAGAACGCCCTCTACAGCGACTCCGCGTTCCCCGCCCTCGCACGGCTCCTCCTCTCCCTCGACGACCCGGCGGCCACCCCCGTCCTGCCGCCGGAGCTGGCCCGGCCGATGCGCGACGAGGACGCCGCCCAGCTCGTCGGGGTGCTGTGCAACGACGTGGCCTGGCCGCGCGACGGCGCCGCCGCGGGCCAGCGCGCCGTCGACGAGGACCGGGCGCGCCACCCCCTCACCGCCGGGATGCCGGTGAACGTGCTGCCCTGCGCCTTCTGGAAGTCCGCCCCCGAGCAGAAGCCGACCCGGATCACGGCGCAGGGCCCGTCCGACATCCTGATGATCCAGAGCCGCCGCGACCCGTCCACGCCCCTGTCCAAGGGGCTGAAGATGCGCGAGGCGCTGGGCGCGCGGGCCGTCCTGGTCACCGTCGAGCAGGGCGGTCACGGCCTCTACCTCGGCAACGGCAACGCCTGCGGCGACCGCACCGTCACCACCTTCCTCACCACCGGCAAGCGCCCCGCCCGCGACACCACCTGCGCCAACTGATCCCGGGCCGCGCGTACCGGGCGCGGCCGGGGCGGCGGTGGTTGACTGGTGGGCATGCCGCTCGACACCTACGGGGTGCTCTCGGGAACCCTGCACCGCCACTTCCGCGATCAGCCCGACACCCAGGGGCGGTGGTTCCACGTCAACCTGGAGGTCGACGCCCCCGCCGGCCGCTACCGCTGCGCCGTCGACGTGGACGGCAAGGAGTCCGCCACCGGCGTCCGGTGGAAGGCCTTCGTCCTGGCCGCCTCGGTGCTCGACCCGCTGCCCGCGCTGGCCCCCGGGTACCACGGGCTGTCGGCCTCCTGCGGCTCGGGCGCCGTCGACTGCCTGCGCCACCCGGCCCTCAGGGAGGGGCGCGGCCGCCTCTTCCCGCGCCGTCCGCCCGCGTGGCTCCGGTCCCTCCTGGACCGGCTGGACCCGCCCCGGCCCTGGATCAGCGGCTCCAACCTCGACGCCGCCGCGGCCCTCGAACCGATCCTGGTCCCGGGCCGGCCGGTCCTCGTCCTCGGCCAGCCCTTCGACCACGGCGGCCCGGGCATGCACAACATCCACCAGAACCAGGGCGATCCGTACGGCAGCCGGTGGTGGGCCGACAACGGCACCTGGCAGGACGGGGCCACCTTCACCCGGCGCCCCGACGGCCGCTACGACGTGTTCCTGAACAAGTTCTCCAGCCAGGCCGGCCGGACCGGCCCGGACGGCCATCCCCTCTGAGCCGACGGCCCGTCCCGTTCCGGCCCCGGAAAATTCTTGACCGATCGTTCCAGACGGTCTTATGATCTTGTGCATGGCCAGGACCAAGGAATTCGATCCGGACGCCGTGCTCCAGTCAGCCCTCGAACTGTTCTGGCGGCGCGGCTACGAAGCGACGTCGATCGCCGACCTCGTCGAACACCTCGGCATCGGCCGCGCCAGCATCTACGCGACCTTCGGCAGCAAGCACGAGTTGTACCTGCGGGCCCTGGACCGGTACGCCGAGTCCGGCGACCCCCTGCTGCTCGACGACCTGTCCCGGCCGGGTCCCGCCCTGCCCGGCGTACGGGCGCTGGTGCGGCGCTTCGCGGCCGAGGCGGCCTCCCCGGCCGACCGGCGCGACGGCTGCTTCGTCACCAATACCGCGGCCGAACTCGCCTCCCGCGACCCGGCCGCGGCGCGCCGCGTCGAGACCAGCTGGGACCGGCTCGAAACCCTGCTCCACGCCGCCCTCGTACGGGCCCGGGCGCAGGGCGAACTGCCCGCGGGGCGCGATCCCCGCGCCCTGGCCCGGCTGCTGCTCGTGGTGCTGCAAGGGGTGCGGGTCGTCGGCAAGGCCTCGGACGACCCCGCCCGGGTGCGCGACGCGGCCGAGCAGGCCCTGGCCCTGCTGGACTGAACCCCGTCCGTACGGGGGGAGCCTTCGGGCTCCCTTTTTCCGGACTCGATACTGGACCGAACGTTCAAATATGAGGGCGGGTGCCCAAGGCGCCCCCCACGAAGGAGTCACCGACATGCAGGACCGCTTCACCGGCAGGACCGCCCTCGTCACCGGCGCGGGCACCGGCCTCGGCCGCGCCATCGCCCTCGCCTTCGCCGCCGAGGGCGCCCGCGTCGTCGTCGCCGGACGCACCGCCGCCCGACTGGAGGAGACCGTCGCCCTCATCGAGGCGGCGGGCGGCACGGCAGCCGCCGTCACGGCCGACGTCACCGACTCCGACAGCCTGCGCGAGCTCGTCGCCAAGACCACCGACCGCTTCGGCACCCTCGACGTCGCCGTCAACAACGCCGGGATCCTGCGCGGCACCGGACCCGCCGCCGACATCGCCCCGGAGGACTGGGACGCCGTGCTGCGCACCAACGTCACCGGCGTCTGGCTGGCGATGAGCCACCAGATCGCCCACATGCGGGCCCACGGCGGCGGCACCATCGTCAACGTCTCCTCCAACCTCGGTGCCCACCAGCGCATCCCGGGCGCCGCCGCCTACATCACCTCGAAGGCGGCCGTCTCGGCCCTCACCCGCGCCGCCGCCCTGGACCACATCGCGGACGGTGTGCGCATCAACGCCGTCAGTCCGGGCGCCTCCGCCGGGCCCATGTCGCTGCTGCCGGGCGAGACCGAGGGCGGGCGGGCCGAGCGGGTCAGGACGCAGAACCCGCTCGGCCGGATCGCGGAGGCCGCCGAGGTCGCCGCCGCCGTGCTCTACCTCGCCTCGCCCGCCGCCGGTTCGGTCGTCGGGGCCGACCTCGTCATCGACAGCGGCTCATCGGCCTGACCCCGCACCGGGGTTCAGCCCCGGGCGGCCGGATCCGGCAGCGGGTTCCCCTCGCACCGCGCGTCGGCGGCGGGCAGCCGGCCGCCCGCCAGGAACCCCACCACGTACCCGTCCACACAGGCGTTGCCCGACTGGTAGGCGCCGTGGTCCCCGCCCCGGACGGTGACCAGGCGCGAACCGGCCAGCGCCCGGTGCGCGCGCAGGGCGCCCTCGTAGTGGGTCGCCGGGTCGTGCGTGGAGTTGAGCATCAGGACCGGCGGCAGTCCGCGGCCCGTCACCTCGACCCGGGGCGCCCCGGACCGGGGCCACTGCGCGCAGACCGCCGCGTAGGCCAGCTCCCGGGCCCCGGCCAGGGGGCGGGCGGCGGAGTCGGCCGCGCTCCGAGCCACCCACCCGCCCAGGTCACGGCTCCACGGGGTGTCCTGGCAGACGACGGCGAAGAAGTCCGCCGCGAACGCCGCCGCCATGGGGTGCGCCAGCTTCGCGGCGAGGGCCTGCCGGGCGGCCGGGGAGGCGGCCTCGGGGTGCTCCAGCACGCCGAGCACCGCCGCGAGGTCGGGGAAGCGGTCGCCGTCGTAGAGCAGGCCCGTCACGGCGGCGTCGAGGCGGTCCGCGGTGACCCGCGTCCCCTCCAGGTCCAGCGGGCGTTCGCGCAGCGCCGCGCGCACCCGCTCGTAAGCCGCCCGCCCCTCCTCGGGGGTGGCGCCCAGGTGGTAGACGGAGTCGTTCTTCGCCAGCCAGGGCAGGAAGTCCTCGTCGAAGCGCCGCTGGAAGCTCAGCGGCTGCCCCGTCATGAAGGACTCCCACCCCCCGGCGAAGTCGACGTTGCTGTCGAGGACCATCCGGTCCACGCGGCGCGGGAACTCCGTGGCGTAGTAGGCCCCGAGGAAGCTCGCGTACGACGGCCCGTAGTAGGAGAGCTGCCGCGCGCCGAGCAACGCCCGGTACAGGTCCATGTCGTGGACGGCCTGGTCGGTGGTGATGAAGGGCAGCAGGCCGCCCGAGGCACGGCCGCAGTCGGCCACGAACCCCCGGGTCCGCTCCAGCGTCGAGGCGACCGCGCCCGGCGACCGGTCGCGCAGGTCGCCGCCCGCGAACATGGCGTCGACCGCCTCCTGGTCCGAGCAGACCACGTTCGTGCTGGCCCCGACCCCGCGCTGGTCGAAGCCGACGATGTCGTACGCGGCCGCCAGCTCCGGCGCGTACGAGGCCAGCCCCGCGGGCCGGCCCAGCCCCGAGGCGCCGGGGCCCCCGGCCGCCACCATCAGGACGCCGCGCCGGGCACCGGGCCCCGCGGCCCGGTGCCGGGAGACGGCGACGGTGAGGTCGGGACCGGCGCCGGGGTGGTACCAGTCGCGCGGCACCGTCATCCGGGCGCATTCGAGCGGACCGGACGGGCAGGGCTGCCAGTCGAGGCGCTGCTGCGCGTACCGGGCGGGTACGGGCGGCGCGCCGGCGGCCGCCGAGGCGGCCGCGGGAGCGGCGGGCAGGGCGGCCAGGGCCAGGAGCCCGCAGGCCGCGGCCGCGGCCCACCGCGCCGGCTTCCTGAAGAGGTGCATGGGAAGGTGTCCCCCCGTAGGAGTGGTTCGGTCACTCCCCACCCTCCCCGGCCGGGCCGCCCGGGACGATCTCCCGGGCACCCGTTCCGGGGGTGGTGCTGGTGCCACCCCCCGGGCGCCCGCGCCGGTCAGGAGGAGCGGCGGACCAGGTGCGCCGTCAGGTGGTGCTGGAGGGGCTGCCCCACCGCCGCCATGTCGTGCACGACCGTCAGCCGGTCGCCGTCGAGGGTGTAGTGCCGCCGCGTGCCGGTGACCTCCTTGGCCTTCGGGGTCAGCGCCACCCGGTCGGTCCCGATCTCGAACTCCACCCCGGCGGCCCGCCCCGTGTACGTCTCCACGATGCCGGTCGGGTGCGCGAGCACCACCTCCAGGGAGGCGTCGGGGGCCACCCGCCACCATCCGGCCTCCCGCCCCGCGGGCCGCACCGGCGTCCCGGAGCCGTCGATCAGCCAGGCGCGCGCCTCGTAGCGCAGGAAGGGACGCCCGTCGTGGCTGAAGGTGACCTCCTGCTCGTAGCGGAAGTCCTGCTCCAGCGTCGGGTACTCGCCCCGCCCGCGCCCGTGCCACCGGCCGATCAGCCCGAGGACGGGCCCGAGCTGCGGGTGCGGCTCGGGGCCCTCGCCGAGGGCGTGGGTGTCGGGGTACGGATTGTCCTGGACCGGATCGAACATGCTCACCTTGCCTGTGTGTGAAGTGCCTGGCGGCACGCAGCCTAGGGGGTGCCGTTTCCGGCGCCCGTCCCGGCCGCACCCCGTCGCACCCCGGCGGGCCGGGGGCCGGAGGCGGAAGACGCGGCCCGCCCCACGAACTCCTCGTCGCCGTAGTGCACTTCGGCGCGGCTCCAGTCCACGCCGAGGGACTGCGTGAGCGTGCGGGCCAGGGGGAGGTCGGCGAGCGGGGCGATGAGGACGAGGCGGCCGTCGAGGGCGACCGAGCCGCCGCCCAGGTGCTCGCGCGCCTCGGGGTCGGCGAGCAGGGCGTCGCGCAGCCGGCCGGGGCTGACACCGGGGGCCTGGATCTCCACCGCGTCGACGTCCGGGGAGGTGCGCGGCAGGCAGCGGAAGGTCAGCACCGCCTCCTGGTCGTACCGCTTGCCGATGACTTCGGCGATGTGGTGCAGCCCGGCGGGGCCCACCCGGTCGAGGCCGAAGCGCCGTGACCGCTCGTACGTGGCCTGCTGCCGCTCGCCGGACCAGAACACCCCGTCCAGCAGCGTCGAGTCACCGGGCCGGGCGCCCTGGGCCCGGATGATGCCGCGGACCTCGCGGTCGAAGCCCGACAGGCGGGTCCTGAGCCGGGGGTCGGCCGGGTCCGTGATGACCGCCGTGTTGTTCGTGGCGAAGACCTCCGCCGTCGGGCACCCCGCGTCGGCGGCCGAAGCGGTGCCCGCCCCCGCCGAACCCGCCGCCAGGACCCCGACCGTGACCAGCGCCGTCAACCGCCTCATGCCGCAACTCCCCTGGTGTGCAACCCCGCCGCCGCGCCCCTTGGCGGCGGCGGGGATCATCCTAGGAGCGGGACGCGGCGCCCGGGGCGGGAGCGACCCGGATGGCCGGTGTACGCGATCAGTCCACCGGGCGGGCGAGGCCCTCGATCACCACGGCGCCGGGGAGGGCGGCGAAGAGCTCCCCCGGCAGGATCAGCTTGCCGCGCCGGCCGCCGCTGCCCACCAGGACGTACGGCATCTCCACGACCGCCGCGTCCACCAGCAGCGGCCAGTCGCCCGGCAGGCCCAGCGGGGTGATGCCGCCGTATTCCATGCCGGTCAGTTCCACGGCCGTGTCCATCGGGGCGAACGACACCTTCCGGGCCCCCAGGTGCCGGCGGACCACTCCGTTGACGTCGACCCGGCCCGCCGAGGGCACCAGGCAGGCCGCCAGGGTGCTCTCGCCGCCGCGCCGGGCGGCCACCACCACGCAGTTCGCCGACCGTTCGAGCAGCTCGCGCCCGTAGTGCTCGACGAAGGCGGCCGTGTCGGCCACCGCCGGATCCGTGTCGACGTACACGATCCGCTCCACCGGGAGGCCTCCCGCCCGGGCGCGGACCGCCTCGGCGACCGGCGGCACCAGCTCGGCGAGGCAGTCGGGGGCGGGGCGGGCGAGATCGAAGGAGCCGAGGGGAGAGCGCATGCCCGCACGGTAACAGCGGGCGCGCGCTCACACGGCGACGGCCTCGATGACCGACGCCGGCGCGGGTGTCGGCAGGATCCGGTGCAGCCGGAACCCCGCCCGGTCGAGCAGCCCCTCGAACTCGGCCGCGGTGCGCTCACGGCCCGCCGCCACCGTCAGCATGACGATGTCCATCTCCACGCCCGGATGCGGCACCCCGCCCCCCGGCAGGACCAGGTCCACGACCAGCAGCCGGGCCCCGGGCGCCGCCGCCCGGCGCACGGAGCCCAGGATCCGCAGCGCGTCCTCGTCGGGCCAGTCGTGCAGGACGTGCTTGAGCAGGTAGAAGTCACCGCCGGACGGGACCGCCGTGAAGAAGTCCCCGCCCTCCGTGCGCCAGCGGCCCGCACGCCCGGGGCCGTCCAGCACGTGGCCGGCGACCGTCGCCGGCCGGTCGAAGAGCACCCCGCGCAGCGTCGGCCCCCGGTCGAGCACGGCCCGCAGCAGCCCGCCCCGGCCGCCCGCCACGTCGATCACGCGGGCGCCCTCGGGGAACGCGAGGCTGCCCGCGACCAGTTCGTCGTCGCGTCCGGAGAGCGAGGCCATCCCGGCGTCGAAGACCGCCCGGTCGGCGGGGGAGGCGAGCAGGTGCTCGAAGAACGGCACCCCGTGGGCCAGCTCGAAGGACGGCCGTCCCGAGCGCAGCGTCCCCGGCAGCTCGGCGGCCGCCCGCCACAGCATCGGATCGGTGACCATCACCGCCGCGGCGTGCTGCGAGCCGGCGGCGTCGGTGCGCAGCGGCCGCCCGGCCTCCGCCAGGACGAAGGCGCCCCGCTCGTCCTCGTGGAACAGCCCGCGGACCGCGAGCAGCCGCAGCACGCGCCGCAGGGCGCGGGCGTCGGTACCGGTCCGGGCGGCGAGCTCCTCGGGGGTGCGCGCCCCGTCGGCGAGGTGGTCGGCGATCCGGTGGACGGCCACGGCCCGGAGCGCGGCGGCGTGGAAGTGCCCGTACATCAGCTCGTGCAGCACGGACGGCGCGGCGCGGCGGGAGCGGGCGCAGGGGTGCTCGGTGCGGTCGGTGCGGTCGGTGCGGTCGGTGTGCTCGCCGGGGCTGGCCACAGTCGCGCTCCTGTCGTGTCAGGGGGTGCCGCTCCGCCATGGTCGCCCCGCCGCCGGGCCCGCCGGAGCGCTTTCACCGCGACGCCACCCCGTCAAGTCGACTTCAGGGCACGGGGACCGCGTCGGCCCCGGCCCCGCGGGCGGCCAGTTCCCCCAGCCGTACGAGGCGTTCGCGCGTCTCCTCGTCGAGCGGCACGTAGCTCACCAGCCGCGCCCCCGAGGCGGGCTCCAGCCAGAGGTTGGTGTGCTCCACGTACAGCAGCCCCACCAGCGGGTTGAGGATGTACTTCGCCTTCCCGCCCTGCCCGACCACCTCGTGCCGCGCCCACACCTCCCGGAACTCCTCCGACGCCGCCTCCAGCCGCGCCAGCAGCGCCTTCCACGCGGGCTCGGCCAGGTGCTCGGCCATCGCGGCCCGGAACTTGGCCGCCATCGTCCGGTTCGAGTCGGGCAGGTTGACGACGGCCGCCCGCCACTGCGGGTCGGTGAAGGCCAGCCACAGGCAGTTGCGGTCCTCGGGCGGCAGCCGGTCCAGATCGCACAGCAGCCGCCCGTACGTGACGTTGTGGGCGAGGATGTCGTAGCGGCTGTTCTGGACGCAGGACGGGATCGGATCCAGCTGGTCGAGCATCGCCCGCAGCGCCGGGGTCAGCGTCGGGCAGGCCGTGTGCTGGGCCGGATCGGTGCTGGCGGCCAGCGCGAACAGGTGCGCCCGCTCACTGGCGTCCAGCAGCAGGGCGCGCGCCAGGGCGTCCAGCACCTGCGGGGACACCCGGATCTCGCGGGCCTGTTCCAGCCAGGTGTACCAGGTGACGCCGACCGCCGAGAGCTGCGCGACCTCCTCGCGCCGCAGTCCCGGGGTGCGCCGGCGCCGTCCGCGCACCAGACCGACCTGCTCCGGGGTGATCCGCTCGCGGCGGCTGCGCAGGAACTCGGCCAGCTCGTGCCGGCGGACGTCGCTCTCGGGTGCCACAGTGCTCATGGCACCAGGGTGCCGTACTCCGCATCCGGGTGCCAGGTACATCCACTACCAGGATAAAGACACTCTGGTACCCCGCTGAGCGGTGGAGCATCGTTCCCGGTGTGAGCGAAACGACCGTACGCACCCACCCCTCCTCCTCCCCCCACCGCGCGGAGCCGGCCACGCCGGGCGCCGGGGCGGCAGCCGCACTGCGCCCGCTGGGACTGTTCACCGTGCTCCTGGGCGCGGCCCTGCCGCTGATCGACTTCTTCATCGTCAACGTGGCGCTCCCCGCCATCGACAGCGACCTCGCGGCCGGCCCGGCCGTGCTGGAACTGGTCGTCGGCGGCTACGGAGTCGCCTACGCGGTGCTCCTCGTCCTCGGCGGCCGTCTCGGCGACACGGCCGGACGGCGCAGGCTCTTCATGACCGGCATGGCCGCCTTCGGCCTGACCTCCCTCGCCTGCGGACTGGCCCCCACCGCCTGGACCCTGGTCGGGGCGCGGGTGGCGCAGGGGGCGGCCGCGGCGCTGATGCTGCCCCAGGTGCTCGCCACCATCCAGGCCACCACGCAGGGCCCGCGCCGCGCCCGGGCGATGAGCCTCTACGGAGCCACCGCCGGGCTGTCCATGGTCGCGGGCCAGATCCTCGGCGGCGTGCTGGTCGCCGCCGACGTCGCGGGCTCCGGCTGGCGCTCGGTGTTCCTGGTGAACGTGCCCGTCGTGATCCTCGGACTGGTGCTCGCCGCCCGGGTGCTGCCCGAGACCCGCTCGGAGCGCCCCGCCTCGGTCGACGTACCGGGCACGCTGCTGCTCGGGCTGTCCCTGGTGTCCCTGCTGCTGCCGCTGACCGAGGGCCGGGCGACCGGCTGGCCGCTGTGGACCTGGGTGTCCCTGGCCGTGTTCCCCTTCGCCGCCGCCGCCTTCTACCTGACCGAACGCCGCGGGGACCGCACGGGCCGCACCCCGCTCGTCCCGCCGAGCCTGCTGCGCCTGGAGTCGCTGCGGCGCGGGCTGGTGATGCTGGTGCCCTTCTCCATCGGCTTCAGCGGCTTCATGTTCGTGGTGGCGGTGGCGCTCCAGCAGGGCCTGCGGATGGGGCCGGTGACCGCCGGTCTGGCCCTGGTGCCGATGGCCCTCGCCTTCTTCGCGGCCTCCCTCGCCGGGCCGCGCCTGGTCGGCCGCTTCGGCAGCCGGGTCGTCACCGCGGGCGGGCTGGTCCAGGGCGTGGGCATCCTGCTGCTCCTGCTGACCGTCCGGAGCGGCTGGCCGGACCTCGGCCTCGCCGCACTGGCCCCGGGCGTCGCGGTCGCGGGCCTCGGCCAGGGCCTCCAGCTGCCCGTGCTGATGCGGCTGATGCTCTCGGACGTCCCGGCCGACCGGGCCGGGGTGGGCGGCGGCGTCATGGTCACCACCCAGCAGTCGGCGCTCGCGCTGGGCGTCGCGACCCTGGGCAGCCTCTTCCTCGCGCTGGTCCCGTCGGCGGGGATGCGGACGGCCCTCGGCGTGACGCTGCTGGTCCAGCTCGGCATGATCGTGCTGACGGTCCTGCTCAGCCTGCGCCTGCCGCGCGTCGTGCGCTGACCCTCGCTCGGAGGGTGCAACTGCGAGGGCATCGCACCTGGTCACCGGGTGTACGACGGCTGTAGCCGAAATGGGTTCCCTGTGCCACCGTGAGCCCATGGAGGGCAACCGGAGCACCCACACGCACCACCACGACGACGCCCACGCCCACGGCCACGCGCACGGCGACGCCCACGGCCAGGGCCACGCGCACGGCGAGGCGCACGGCCACGGCGACGGGCGCGGCGCGCCGCCGTGGCACCGGATCGGCCACCTGCTCAGGCCGCACGGCCACGAAGCCGCCGACAAGGTCGACACGGCGATGGAGGCCTCCCGCGAGGGCATGCGCACGCTGTGGATCTCCCTCGCCGTCCTCGGGGCCACCACCGCCGTCCAGGCCGTCATCGTGGCCCTGTCCGGTTCGGTGGCGCTCCTCGGCGACACCGTGCACAACGCCGCCGACGCGCTGACCGCCGTTCCCCTGGGCATCGCCTTCGTCCTCGGCCGGCGGGCGGCGAACCGCCGCTTCACCTACGGCTACGGCCGGGCCGAGGACCTGGCGGGCGTGCTCATCGTCCTCACCATCGCCGCGTCCGCGGCCTTCGCCGCCTGGGCGGCCGTCGACCGGCTCCTGCACCCCCGCGAGGTCACCCACCTGTGGGCGGTCGCCGCCGCCGCGCTGGCCGGCTTCGCCGGGAACGAATGGGTGGCCCGCCACCGCATCCGCACCGGCCGCAGGATCGGCTCCGCCGCGCTGGTCGCCGACGGACTGCACGCCCGCACCGACGGCTTCACCTCCCTCGCGGTGCTGCTCGGTGCCGGCGGCTCCGCACTCGGCTGGCGGGCCGCCGACCCGGCCGTCGGACTGCTGATCACCCTCGCCATCCTGGTGGTGCTGGGCGACGCCGCCCGCCAGGTCGGCCGACGGCTGATGGACTGCGTCGACCCGGCACTCGTCGACACCGCCGAGGGGGCGCTGCGCCGGGTGGAGGGGGTGCTGGACGTGGGGCAGCTGCGGATGCGGTGGCTCGGCCACACCCTGCGGGCCGAGGCCGACATCGTCGTCGGGCACCGGCTGAGCGTCGTCGAGGCCCACGACGTGGCGGTCGCCGCGGAGCACGCCCTGATCCACGCGCTGCCCCGGCTCACGGCGGCGACCGTCCACACCGACCACGCCCACCCGGGCGGCCGGGACCCGCACGCCGCCCTCGGCCACCACGCCGGCGGCTGAGGCCCGTACGCACCGGGGAGGACCGCGGGCGCCGCGGTGTTACCGTCGCGCCCATGTCCAAAACCGAGATAGACGCGCTGACCGCGGAGTTCTTCGCCGCCTTCGACAACCGGGGCGGCAAGGCCGCCGACGTGGCGCGGCTGCGCCGGCTGGTCCTGCCCGGCGGCGTGATCGTCAAGACCGGACCGGAGTTCACGGCCTACACCCTGGAGGAGTTCATCGAGCCGCGCGAGCGGCTGCTGAACGACGGCCGGCTCGTGGAGTTCACGGAATGGGAGACCGCCGAGCGGACCGACATCGAGGGTGACGTCGCGTCACGCTTCGGCGAGTACCGCAAGTCCGGCGTCCTGGACGGTACGCCCTTCGAGGGCGGCGGGACCAAGGCCCTCCAGTTCGTCCGGACCCCGGACGGCTGGCGCATCGCCGCCTTCTCCTGGTTCGACCGGCCCTGACGGAGCGCGCGTCAGCGGACTGCCAAGGCCTCCTCCGCCCGCCGGACCAGGCCGGTGATCAGCGAGGCGATCTCCGGCCAGAGCGCACGCGGCAGGTCGTGCCCCATTCCGTCGAAGGTCACGAACTCGGCGCCGGGAACGGCCCCGGCGGTGGCCCGGCCGCCGCTGACGTCGCACATCACGTCGTCGCGGCCGTGGATCACCAGCGTGGGCACGGCCAGCGAGGCCAGCCGCGCCGTCCGGTCCCCGGAGGCGACGGAGGCCACCGCCTGGCGGGCGACGCCGAGCGGATCGTGGGCCCGGTCGAAGGACCGCCGGGCCCGGTCACGGACGGCGGCCTCGTCGAAGGGGAAGCCCGGGGACCCGAGGACCCGTACGGTCCGCACCATCCGCTCGACCACCTCCTCGCGCTGCGTCGCGACCGGCCCGGCCAGTGCGCCCAGCGCCTCGGGTTTGGCCTGCCCGACGCGCGGGTCGCCCGTCGAGGACATCAAGGACGTCAGCGACCGCACCCGGCCGGGGTGTTCGAGCGCGACCGTCTGGGCGATGGCCCCGCCCATGGACAGTCCGACCAGATGGGCGCCGTCGATACCCAGCGCGTCGAGCAGGCCGACGCTGTCGGCGGCCATGTCGGAGAGGGTGTACGACACCGATGACAGGTCCCCGGCCAGCGCGGCCCGCACGTCCGGCACGGGCGCGTCCGGAAAGTGCGAGGACAGGCCGACGTCGCGGTTGTCGAACCGGATGACCTGGACCCCGCGCGCGGCCAGTTCGGCGCAGAAGCCCTCCGGCCAGCCCAGCATCTGCAGGGCGATGCCCATGATCAGCAGGACGGCCGGGTCGCGCGGATCCCCGAAGCGCTCGTAGGCCACCTCGATCCCCGACGGGCCCACCCCGAACGCCTTCTGTTCGCTCATGCGCCCACGATAGAGCGGCTCCGGCCGTCACCCGGCCGCGGCGCCCCCGCGGGCGAGGCGGTGCACCCGGTCGAGGAACTCGGCCGGATGGAAGGGCTTCGCGAGGACCTCGTCCACCCCCGCCTTCAGCGCCTGCACGGTGCACTCGGGGTCGGCCGGGGGCAGCGCCAGGATCGGCAGGGACCCGTGGCCCGGGTCCCTGCGGACCTCCTCGAACAGGGCCACCTCGTCCAGCCCCGGCCCGGTGCGCTCGCACACCAGCAGGGCGACCGGTCCCTCCCGCTCCAGCAGGCCCAGCGTGTCCCGGCCGCTGCCACCGTCGACCACCGCGTAACCCCCGGCGACGAGCAGCCGCTCGAGCAGCCCCCACAGCCGGCGGTCCTTGACGATCAGGAGGACCCTGACGGGGGTGTCACTGCTCATGATGTGCCTCTTGCTCCGACGCGCGCCGCCTTCCTGACGGCGCAGGTGCCCATCCTCCCCTACTCCCGCCCCGCTCCCGGGCCCCCCGCCCGCTCCGGCAGGGGCCGGCGGCGTGGCCGTCGCGGGGGAGGGGGTGCTCGCCGAACCGCCCTGACATCGGTGGGATCCGGGGCCGGATCCGGCGGGTCTGCGGGCCTATTGACGGATCATCACCCACGATGACGCGATGAAGAGGTTCCCCCGCCTCGCGGCCGTCGCCGCCCTGGTCGTGGCGGGCGTCGCCGCAGCCGCTCCCGGCCCCGGCCGCCCGACGGACTTCCCCCCGACGGACAACCGCCCGGCGGAGACCCACCGGCAGGCGGCCCACGCGGGGGAGCACCGTCCACCGGAACCCCTCGCCCCGGCGCCCCTGGGCGCGACGGCCGCCCCCGACTCCTCCTCCTCCTCCTCCTCCTCGGACGCCCGCCCCGGGGACGCCCCGCCGGACGGCCCCGCTCCGGAGCGGGGCGAGGGCGGGTCCGAGGACGGGTCCGAGGACGGGCACGAGTACCGGTACGAGGAAGACCCGGACCGGGCCGCGGTCCCGCCGGCCGCCGTCGGAGCGCGGGCCGGTGCCCCCGGGGCGGACGCCGGTGCGGCGGACGGCCGCCCGGGGGAGGGGCTCACCACGGAGGTGCCGCTGCTGGGGGCGCGGGTACCGGAAGCCGGGCCGCTGGAGCTGCTGCCCCCCGGGGCACGGCCCGCCCGGGTCCTGCGGTCCGGGGACCGCGCGACGCGGATGGTGCCCGTCGAGGCCCGGCCGGGCTGGGTGCTCCCGGCGCAGCCGGCGCCGGGGGTGACCTACCGGGCCTTCTCCGTCCCGACCGCGCACGGCAGTGCCCGCGTCCACCTCGTCGAAGCCGACCTCAGCGGGCCCGGCGTACGGGCCGACCTGCTCTACCCCGGCTCGGTCACCGACCGGGCCCCGGTGTCCCAGATGGCCCGCCGCCAGGGGGCCGTGGCCGCCGTCAACGGGGACTTCTTCCACATGCTGGAGAGCCAGCACCCCGGCGTCGCCGCCACCGGATCCGCCTCCGGCCCCCAGGTGATGCACGGCCGCGCCCTGAAGGCCGCCGTCCCCGAGGGCCAGCGGTTCGGCTGGAAGCCGCTCCCGGGCGACAGCGCCCAGGACGTGGTCGGCGTCGGCACGGACGGCAAGGCCCGCACCGGCCGGCTCAGGCTGTCGGGCCGCGTCGAAACCAGGACCGGCGGGTTCCGCCTCGGCGGGTACAACCAGTACGCCCTGCCGGTCGGTTCCGTCGGACTGTTCACCACGGGATGGGGCTCCGCGTCCCGCGCGCGGGCGGTGTGCGGGACCGACGGCCACCGGGCCGGGCCCTGTGCCGATGAGGTCTACGAGGTCACCGTCCGCCGGGGCGAAGTCGTCTCCGGCACGGCGACCCCCGGCAGCGGCACGATCGCCGCCGACACCCAGGTCCTGCTCGGCCGGGACGCCGGCGCCCGCCTGCTGCGCGCACTGGCGCCGGGCACGCGGGTGCGCGTCGACTACGGCCTCGACGCCGGCCGGCAGACCCCGTTCCGGTTCGCCCTCGGCGCGCACGCCGTGCTCCGCGGCGGCCGGGTGCTGTCCGGCCTCGACGGGCGCACCGCGGAGCCCCGTACGGCGGTGGGCATCGCCGACGCCGGGGACAGCCTCTTCCTGCTGGCCACCGACGGCCGGGAGGGCACCTCCACCGGGCTGACGGTGCGCGAGCTCGCGGGCGTCCTGCGCTCGCTCGGCTGCACCGAGGGCCTGTACATGGACGGGGGCGCCTCCTCCACCCTCGCCACCCGCGACCCGGGCAGCGGGAAGGTCTCCGTGCGCAACCACCTCCAGCAGGGGGAGGAGCGCCGCGTTCCGAACGGCATCGCGATCATCGCCGGCCGCGGCGGCGCCCCCGCGGAGTGAGCCGGTGAGCCGGTGAGCCGGTGAGCCCCGGTGGGCCGGGGGAGGGCGGCCGGTGCGAGACTGACCGGCTGTGAACAGTACGCAGAGCACGGTCGGTTCGGGGCGACGCCGCCACCCGCGACGGGGGCGGCCGGGGCGCCGGCGCGGCCCGGCGACATGGGCCCTGGCGGTGGCCGCGGTGGGCGCGCTGGCCTCGGGCTGCGCCTCCCCGCTGCGGGACCTGGGCCCGTTGCCCCCGCGGTACACGGGTCCGGTGCTGCCCGCGGACGCGGTGGTGGCGGACCTGACGGCGGCGCTGGCCGCGGAGGGCGTGGCCGTGCGGCGGATGCCGGTGGACCCGAGCGGGGCCGAGTGCCACGAGGCCCTGGGCGCCGAGCACCCGCCGGTGGCGGCGGAGGCCGCCGTGCGGGCCGCCTTCGACCGGGCCCGCTCCGCCTACGGCTGGCAGCCCGCCACCGGCCCCGGGGAGGAGTACCTCAGCGTCGGAAAGGGCAACTGGACGGCGACGACGCGCATCGACACCCGCCCGTCGGCCGGGGCCCCCGCGGCGCCGGTCGTGATCAGCCTCGTCTGCGACGGCCGGCGCGCGACGCCCCCGGCGCCCGCGGGATCCCCCGGCCCGGGGTGAGTTCCCGGCCCCCGGGCCCACCCCTAGAGGTCGTCCCCGTACCGCATGCGGCCCAGCGCCGACATCGGCCGGTCGTGGGCGGCGACCGGGGCGGGGAGGGTGGTGGAGCCGGTGAGGTAGCGGTCCACCGCGGAGGCCGCCGAGCGGCCCTCGGCGATGGCCCACACCACCAGCGACTGGCCCCGCCCCGCGTCCCCGGCCACGAACACCCCGGGGGCCCGCCCGCCGGCCGCCGCGAAGCCCGCGTCACGGGCGTAGCCGCCCCCGCCGTCGCGTTCGAGTCCCAGTTGCCCGCACAGCCCGCCCGCCCGCTCGGGACCGGAGAACCCGAGGGCCAGCAGGACCAGCCCGGCCGGGATCACCCGTTCGCCGCCCGGCACGGGCCGGCGGTCCACGGGCTCGACGGCGGTCAGCCGCAGCGCCCGGACGCGTCCGGCCGGATCCCCTTCGAAGTGCAGGGTGGCGCAGGAGAACAGCCGCGGGTCGGCGCCCGCCCGTCCACGGGCCTCCTCGTGGGCGTGGGAGATCCGGTACACCTTCGGGTACACCGGCCAGGGCTCGCCGTCACACCGGCCGGGCCCCGGTTCCGGATTGATGTCGAGCTGGACCACCGACAGCGCGCCCTGCCGCAGCGCCGTGCCGAGACAGTCCGACCCGGTGTCGCCGCCGCCGACGATCACCACGTGACTGCCTTCGGCGGAGACCGGGGACAACGGGTAGTCGCCCTCGCACACGCGGTTCGCGCAGGTCAGGTACTCCATGGCCTGATGGATGCCGGAGAGGGTGCGCCCCGGGACCGGCAGCTCCCGGCGCTCCCCGGCGCCCACCGCGACGACCACGGCGTCGTACCGGCCGCGCAGCTCGTCCGCCCGCTCCGCCCCGCCGACGTCCGTTCCGGTCACGAAGGTGGTGCCCTCGGCCCGCATCTGCCGGATCCGGCGGTCGAGGTGCGCCTTCGCCATCTTGAACTCGGGGATGCCGTAGCGCAGCAGGCCGCCGATCCGATCGGCCCTCTCGTGGACGACGACGGTGTGTCCGGCCCGGGTCAGCTGCTGCGCGGCGGCCAGGCCGGCCGGGCCCGAGCCGATCACGGCCACCGACTTGCGGCCCCGCCGCTCCGGCGGGCGGGGCCGCATGTACCCGCGCCGCAGCCCCACGTCCGCGATCGTCTGCTCGACGTTCTTGATGGTCACCGGATCGTCGTTGATCGTCAGCACACAGGCGTCCTCGCAGGGCGCCGGGCAGAGCCTGCCGGTGAAGTCGGGAAAGTTGTTGGTGGCGTGCAGCCGCTCGTACGCGGCGCTCCAGTCGCCGTGGGCGGCGTACGCGTTCCACTCGGGGATGAGGTTCCCGAGCGGACACCCCGTATGGCAGAACGGGATGCCGCAGTCCATGCAGCGGTCGGCCTGTTGCGACACGAGGGGCAGCAGCGCCTGCCCCGCGTACACCTCGTGCCAGTCGCCGAGCCGCTCGGCGACCGGCCGGGCCGCGACGGGCTTGCGGGGGATCCTGAGGAAGCCGAACGGATCGGTCACGCGCCGCCTCCTGGCCGACGGGCGAGCGGGTCGGGGTGCGCCCCGGCGCGCGGTGCCCGCCGTATGCGACCTTTCGACCAGATTACGCCGTCCGGGTGAGGTCGCGCGGCGAGCTGACCTCGACGAACACCCCGGGGCCTACGGAGGGCGGGGTGCGCCCCGGGCGGGGGTGCGGTCCGCACCGCCGCCCGGGGAGGGGCTCAGTAGCCCCAGCGGGGCTGGCCGCCGTCCTGACGGCAGTGGATCATCCGGCCGTTGCCCGCGTGGGTGGAGCGGCCCACGTCCGCCTTGCGGCAGAACTGGCCCGCGTTGTAGCAGTTCCCGGCGTTGGAGACGATCTCGCAGTCGGCCTTCGCGGGCTCGTCCGGCGCGGTGGTCGGTGCCTTCGTCGTCGGCTTCGGCGCGGGCCTGGTGGTGGCGGACCGGGCCGGGGCCGGGTCGGCGGACGCCTTGGCGTCGGTGCCGGCGGCGGGCGGTACGGAGGGGCTCGGGACCGCCGTCGGGACCGCCGTCGGGGACGAGGTCGCGGACGGGGAGGGCGTGGGCGTCGGAGTCGCTGCCGGGGTGGGCGTCGTCGGCGCCGACGACATGAGGGACGGCGGGGGCGGGACCGCCGGTCCGCTTCCTTCCACCGGTCCGCAGGCGACGGCGACACCCGCCGCCAGCAGTCCTATGAAGGCGAGCCGGACCCGCCCGGCCCCGCGCCGGACCCCCCGTCCGGCTCTGCCGCCGTTCGCCGCCGTGCCGCCGTCGTTCGCGCTGTGCACAAGTACCCCCACCATGATTTTGTTAAAGAAGCAACATCATAGGAACTGATGTCCGCCCGTGCGGGGGATTCCGCCCGATCGTGCCGTTCCGGGCTGAGGGCCGATCAGGTTCTTTCGCCCCCGGCCGGGCAGCGGGGCCCCTCGCCCGCTCTGCTCCTGGTGCGTAATGGGTGCGGCTCACGCAGAGAGGGACCGCCCATGTGCACACGGATCTTGTGGAACACCAACGGCCACGCCGTCCTCACCGGCCGGACGATGGACTGGCCGGAATCCACCGAGCCGGTCCTGACCGTCTTTCCCCGGGGGATGGAACGCGACGGCGGCGCCCTGGCGGGCACCACCGTCGTCGGCGACAACCCGCTGCGGTGGACCAGCCGCTACGGCAGCCTCGTGACGACCGTGTACGGCGCCGGAACCGCCGACGGCCTCAACGAAGCGGGCCTCGCGGCGCACATGCTGTACCTGGACAGCACCGATCCCGGCCCCCGCGAGCCCGGCACGCCCGGCCTCCAGATCGCCCTGTGGATCCAGTACCTGCTGGACTGCGCGCGCACCGTACCGGAAGCCCTGGCCCTGCTCGACACCTGCCAGCTGGTGCCGGTGGAGCTGCGCGGCTTCCGGGCCACGGTGCACGTGGCACTGGAGGACGCGTCGGGGGACTCCGCGATCGTCGAATACCTCGCGGGCCGAAGGCAGGTGCACCACCACCGCGGCTACACGGTCATGACCAACGAGCCCGCCTACGACGAGCAGCTGCGCCTGCTGCGGCAGCAGGTGGAGACCGTGCGCGGGTTCGGCCACGACCGGCCCAGCAGCGACGTCCCCGTGCCCGGGAACGTCAACGCCGTCGACCGCTTCCAGCGCGCCGCCTACTTCAGCGCGCTGCTGCCCGAGCCGGCCGACGACCGGCAGGCCGTCGCCGGGATCCTGGCCGTCACCCGCAACGCCTCGGTGCCGTTCGGCGCGCCGTACCGCGAAGGGCGGTTCCGGACGTACAACACCGAGTACCGAACCGTCTGCGACCTCACCGCCAGGCGCTACTTCTTCGAACTGGCCACCAGCCCGAACCTCGTGTGGGCCGGGATCGACCGCTTCGACCTGGGGGCCGGTGCCCCCGTCATGACGCTGGATCCCGGGGCCGTCGACCTCGTCGGAGACGTCTCGGGCGGGTTCACGCCGTCTCCCGCGCCGTTCTGAGCCGTTCCGGGGCAGCCCGTACGGGCGTTGCGGCGTGCGCGGGCGCGGCCGGGTGGGGGACTGTGGACCCGACCGTCCCGCTGACCGCGCGTGTGTGAGGAGTCCCCGTGAACTGGACGCTGGAAGTCGTACCGGTCCCCGTCACCGACCTGGACCGGGCGAAGGAGTTCTACGCCGACAAGGCCGGCTTCACGGTCGACCTCGACGACGAGGTGGCGCCGGGGGTGCGGGTCGTCCAGATCACCCCGCCCGGCTCCCGGTGTTCCCTCGCGATGCTCCAGGGAATGCCCGCCGCGCCCGGGACGAAGGCGATGGCGCCCGGCTCCCTCCAGGGCCTGCAGATCTGCGTCACGGACATCGAGGCGGCCCGCGCGGAGCTCGTGGCCCGGGGCGTGGACGTCTCGCCGGTCCGGCACGTGGGCGCGACGGGCTGGGCGGAGGGCAAGGGCGGGACCTGGAACTCGTTCATGTCCTTCGAGGACCCGGACGGCAACGGCTGGGTGGTCCAGGAGGCCCCGTCGGAGCTCGCCGAACGCTGAACCGCCCCCGACCCGCGTCCGCGTCCGCATCCGCAACCCCGGCCCGGCCCGGCCTGCGCGGCCCGGCTCCCGCATCCCGGCGCCGGGATGCGGGAGCCGGAAGGCCGGGGCCGGGGCCGGGGCCGGAGCCCCCGGGGCCGCGACTCAGCGCTGGCGGTCCGCCAGGAGGGCGGCCGACGACGAGGCGTCCCGCTGGTGCGGGAGCGCGGGGACGGACCCGGATCCCGCCCGCGCCTCCCCCTCCTGGAGGGACACCGTCCGCGCGGGGGCGGGGATGGAGATCCCCTCGGCCCGGTAGCGCTGGTGCAGGCGCTTGATGAACTCGTGCTTGATCCGGTACTGGTCGCTGAACTCGCCCACGCCGAGGATGACCGTGAAGTTGATCCTGGAGTCCGCGAACGTGTGGAAGCGGACGGCCGCCTCGTGGTCCGGCACCCCGCCGGTGATGTCGGCCATGACGCTGTCCACCACGTCGAGGGTGACCCGCTCGACGTGCTCCAGGTCGCTCTCGTAGCCCACCCCCACCTGCACCAGGATCGACAGCTTCTGCTCCGGCTGCGTGTAGTTGGTCATGTTCGTCCGCGCCAGGCGGCCGTTGGGGATGATGACCAGGTTGTTCGACAGGTTGCGCACCACGCTGTTGCGCCAGTTGATGTCGACGACGTAGCCCTCCTCGCCGCTGCTCAGCCGGATGTAGTCACCCGGCTGGACGGTCTTGGAGGCGAGGATGTGCACCCCTGCGAAGAGGTTGGCCAGGGTGTCCTGCAGAGCGAGGGCGACCGCGAGGCCGCCCACGCCGAGGGCGGTGACCAGCGGCGCGATGGACACCCCGACGGTCTCCAGCGCGACCAGCACGCCCATCGTCAGGACCACGATCCGCGTGATGTTGACGAAGATGCTCGCGGAGGCGGCGACGCCCGTCCGCGACTGTGCCAGCGACTGGACGAGACCCGCGATGACCCGGGCGGCCGTGACGGTGGCGATCAGGATGAGCACGGCGGTCAGGGACTGGTTGACGATCCCCGCGAGCCGCGCGGTGAGCGGCAGCGCCGAGACCGCCACCGCCCCGCCCGCGATGACGGCGGCCCACGGCGCGAGGGTGCGCAGCGCGTCGACGATGACGTCGTCCCCGGTCCACCGCGTCCGCAGGGCGTGCTTGGCCAGCCATTTCAGCAGTGCGCGCAGCAGCACCCCCGCCACCCCGCCCGAGACCAGGGCGATGGCGGCGACCAGCCAGTCGTGCAGGACGAGCGCCCGGGTCAACGGACCGCCTCCGGGGCCGGGGCCGCGGTGAGGGGTTCCGCTGCCGGGCGCCGTATGTGTTGTGTCGTCACCATGCCACCTGTCGGGTCGGGTTGCGTGCGGGCTTCGTCCACGCGTGCGTACGCGAGCGGAGCGAGCTGCCATCCTCCCTCATGGAATGCGAGACTCCGCAGGTGGGCCGACCCGTCGGTGGCTCACGGCCCGGTGATGGCCCGCTCCAGGAGGCGGTGCAGGGTCTGCTGGTCCCCGGCGCTGAGGCCGGCCAGGGGGGAGTCCACGGAGAGCAGTCCGAGGAGCCGCTCGCGCAGGGCGGCGCCCCCGGTGGTGAGGACGAGGTGCTTGGCGCGCCGGTCGGTGGGGTGCGGGCGGCGCTCGACCAGGCCCTGCTTCTCCAGCTTGTCGATGACGAACGTGGTGTTGGACGGCTCGCAGCTCATGCGCTCGGCGAGTTCGCGCATGGTCATCGGTCCGCTCATCTCCCGCAGCGCGGTCGCCTGCGCCGCGGTGAGGCCCAGGGTGGTGGCGCGCTCGCGCACGTGCTCGGCGATCCGCTGGGCCATCCCGTTCACCAGACCGCACAGCTGGCGTTCGGCGACGGCCTGCGCCTCGGCCCGCGCCCGGGGGTCCGGCTCTGCCTGGGTTGTCATGGGGCCAGTCTAGCGAATCCATCAAGAGGAAATATTTACAGCTTGAATGATTCGAACTTGATGCTTATGGTTGGCCTCGCCGCCGGGGGACGGGCCCCCGGCGACGCCTGTCGGCGGTTCAGAGGAGCGAAGAAATGACTGATGTGACGGTGCGCCGGAGCGAGGGCACGACCCGGGACGAGCGGCTGTCCCGCCCGGCCGGAATCCGCTCGCTGCGGCTGGGCGACACGAAGGTGACGTACGTACCGGACGGCGACGTACGGCTCCGGCCGCTCGACGTGCTCCCGGACACCACGGAGGCGGACTGGGCCGCGCACCCCGCATACCTGGACGCGACGGGCCACCTGGTGGGCAGCGTCGGGGCGCTGCTGGTCGAGCACGGCGACCGCGCGCTCCTGATCGACGCGGGCTTCGGCCCGCGCAGGCACCAGGCCCCGGACGGCCCCGTCGCCGTCATCCACGGCGGCGCGCTCGCGGACGGACTGGCCGCACTCGGCCGCCGCCCCGAGGACATCGAAGCGGTGGCCTTCACCCACCTCCACGCCGACCACCTCGGCTGGGCCTGCCTGCCCGCCCCCGGCGGCGACCGGCCCGTGTTCGCCCGCGCCGCGTACCTGATCTCCGAGGCGGAGTGGGCCCGGCGCGACCTCCTGGAGGCCCAGGGCATGGGCGAGGAGGCCGCGGCCCTCGCGCCCCGCGTGCGTACGGTCACGGACGGGGAGGAGGTCTTCCCCGGCGTCCGCGTCCGGATCACCCCGGGCCACACCGTCGGGCACGCCGAGTACGTCATCACCGGCGGCGGACGCCGGCTGATCGCCTTCGGCGACGCCATGCACTCGCCGGTCCAGATCGGCCGCCCCGCCTGGTCCTCGGCCTTCGACCACGACCCCGCCCTGACCGCCGGCCACCGCCGCCGCCTCGTCGCCGAACTGGCGGAGCCCGGCACGATCGGCTTCGGCGTCCACTTCGCCGACGTGGTCTTCGGCCGGGTCGCCGCCGCCGAGGACGGCCCGGCCTGGCAGCCGCTGGACGCCTGATCCCCCCCGTATCCGGGGAAGCGGGCGGCCGCTGCCTCCCGCCGGGCGGCGCCCTCGTGCGTATCGGGTCGTGATCGCCGGAGTCGTCAATGGCTCGATCTGCGGCCGGAGTGCGGCTGGGGAACGGTGTTGCCCTCGCCTGCGGTGATCACTAAGGTCGGTCGGGTGACTGCCGGGTCGGCCTTGAGCCATGCACGAGTGAGCTTTCCGGCCTCGGCTTGAGCCCGAGGTGGGCCAGAGGCCCGCCCCCGTCTCCGCGTCCTTGCTGCTCCCGGCGCCCACATCCGGCGCCCCTTTCCAGCGGATCTCAAGACCGGAGACACATCACTCATGCCCCATGACCAGCGCTCCCCGCACGAATTCGAGCTGCCGACGGCCGTCGTGCAGCTGAACCACACTGCCGTCTACGCCAGCGACCGGCACCTGTCCGCGGAGTTTCTCGCCGCGGTCCTTGGCCTGAGGGTCGGCGCCCCGTTCGGGCCGTTCCTGCCCGTCGACCTCGGCAACGGCGTGACGCTCGACTACTACGAGAAGAGGAACGAGGCGATCCAGTCACAGCACTACGCCTTCCTCGTGCCTGACGAGCAGTTCGACGCCGCGATCGCCCGTCTGGAGGCGGTCGGGGTCACCTACTACGCCGACCCCGGCCGCACCGACCCCGGCAGGATCAACAGCCTGTTCGGTGGTCGCGGTGCCTACTTCGACGACCCGGACGGCCACAACATGGAGATCATGACTCGGCCCTACGCCCGCCCCCAGGCTTCGACCGGGCCCTGATCGGGTGGCGGCCCGAGCCGGGCCTGCGGGCCGTACTCACCGATCGGCGGGTACGGTCCGATGAACTCGCGCTCCGCATAAGTGAGGTGCACTCGCGTCACGCAAAACGATCCACCGGGCCACGGTCCACCGCGGGTGCGTCCTGGAGGTCGATGGAGCGGTACTCCTCCAGGACGGTGAAGCCGGTGCTGTCGTACAGGCTCATCGCGACGTCGTTGCCGCCGAAGACGTTGAACATCAGTGCCTCGTCACCGCCCTGCCGGGTGGCCCACTCGCCGACGGCCATCGCGGCCCGGCCGTACCCCCGGCCCCGGTGCTCCGGGTACACCTCCAGCGAGAAGCCGAAGGTCACGCCCGGCAGGAAGCCGTGGTTCAGCCAGCCGGTGCCGATCACCAGGCCGTCGGCCTCCAGCGCGTAGAAGGCGTGACCCGGGGTCCGGTGGCCCCGGGGGAGGTGCTCGGCGAAGTCCCGGTCGGACTTCTCCCGCGCCTGCTCCGGGGTCAGCGCGCCCGCCCGGACGATGTCCGCGACGTACGCGGCGACCTCACCGGCGTACCACCGGGGGTACTCCTCCTCGGTCAGGGGACGGACCGTCAGGCCCGGTGGCAGCGCGGGCCGCTCGGCGGCGGCGCGGATGCGGTTCTGTCCGCGTACGGGGTAGTCGGCGAAGGCACCCGCTCCGCCGGTGAGCCGCACCGCCACCTGCCGCGCGCCCCGCTCGGCACACCACCGCTCGGCCCAGGCGCGCCCCCGCGGCGCCGTCAGGTCGTGGATCCGGCCCACGGCCACCCCGTTGTCCTGCGTCATCCCGACCGCGACCCAGCCGGAGCCGTCCGTGGCCACCGTCCAGTCGTCGATCCCCCGCACCGCCCGCTCCAGCAGCGCCCGGGCCAACGGCTCCGCGCAGCCCGCGGCCCGGTACCCCGCCAGCACCCGCTCCTCGAAGTCGCGCCGCCACAGCGCCCGATCGGCCACGATCCGCATCTCGTCCATCCGGCCAGCCTAGGCCGGGCCACTGACAGGCCTCCCGGCCGGCCGCCACGGCAGCGGGACTGTCACCGGGGCTTCCTAGCATGAGCCCATGAACCACTCGCAAGACGGCACGGCCGCAGCCCTGTTGGCCCGCCTCCTCCTCATCCCCCCGCCGCCCGGCGCCGGGGCCGGCGACCCGTCGCGCGTGCTCCGCGAGGGGAGTCCGGCGCGCACGGCCGCGGCGGCCGTCGCCGCCGCCGGCGGGGCCCGGGGCGAGGCGGCCCCGCTGCTGCGCGCATGGGTACGGGACCACCTGGGACCGGCCGGGCGATGGCTCGGCCTGCACGACGCCCTCGCCGGCCACCGGGGCACCCTGCCCGCCCTGCTCGCCGACGTACCGCCGCCCGCGCCGCCGGCCGCCGCCGGGGAACTGCGGGCGCCCGTCCCGCGCAGCGTCCACGCGACGCTCGCCCTGCTGCTGGAGCACGCCCGCCCCGAGGACGCGGCCGCCGCCCTCTCGGCCCTGCCCGACGCGGCGGTCGAGGCCGTGCTCGCGTGCGGTACGCCGCCCGGCCCGGGCCTGGTGGCCGCCGTCACCGGGTACGGGGACACCCGTACCCGTACCGCCCTGGCCCGGCACCCCCGCGTCGACTCCCGGGTGCTGGCGCGGCTGCTCGCCGCCGGCGACGGCCGCGTCGGCGCGGCCGTCTACCGCAACCCGCGCTGCACGCCGTCCCTGCGCCGCGCCCTGGTGCGGGACCTGGACCGGATACCGATGGACGCGGACCTGCGGGCCGAACTGACCGCCCCCGGCGGTCGCCTCCCGCGCACCTGGCTCGTCCCGCTGCTCTGCTCCGGGGACCCCGCGCTCACCGGCCGTGCCCTGCGGCTGGGGTGCCGGGGCGCCGCCCAGCAGTACGCGCTGGTCAGGGTGTGGGAACGCGCCGGACCGGCGGCGCTGCGGGCGCTCCTGGAGGACGCGGAGGTCCTCCGCCACCTCACCGGCCCGGTCATCTCGGACGTGTCCGGGGCCCTGGCCGAAGGCGGCGCCGACGCCCTGGAGCGGCTGCGCGCGCGGTGCGAACCGTACGGGGACCCGGCCCGGCTGCCCGCCCTGCTGGCCGTCACCCGGGGCACCAGCAGCCTGCGCGACCTGCTCGGCGAACCGTACGCCCACGACGTCCGGGCGCTGGCCGAGGCGCACGCCGAGAGCCCGTTCATGCCGAGGGCGGGCGAGGAGCTGGCCCGGCACGAGGCGGCGAGCGACGCGCAGCGCCTGGCGTTCCGGCTGAGCGCGCTCAACGAGCCCTGGCGCAGGGGCGGACGCCGCGTCGGCAACGTCGACCCGCCCGCGCACCGGCTGGCCCGGGAGCCGCTCGACGACGGCGCGGCCCGCTGGGCGCAGGGCATGGCCGGCGCGGGCCTGCTGGACCCGGTCGACCTGGTCCGCACCGCGCACCCCGCCTCCCGCGCCCTGGACGCGCTCGCCCGGCTCGACGGCCGCGGGCTGCTGGGTGCCGCCGCCCCGGCCGCCCTGCGAGCCTTGGCCGCCGCCCACCTCGGCGACCGCCCCGGGGCCTGGAGCGCGCTGGACGCGCTGCTGCCGGGCCACGGGGGCACCGTCGAGGAGTGGATCACCGACGCCGCCCGTTCCGCAACGCCGCCCCCGCCCACCCCCGGCCGGGGCGTACCCCCGCTCCCGGTGCCCGGCCCGGAAGCGGCCGGGCGGGCGACCCCGCACGCCTCCCCGAGCCCGACGGTCCCCACCGTCCCGGCCCCCGCTCCGGCGCCCGGCCGGGGCGTACCCCCGCTTCCGGCGCCCGGCCCGGACGCGGCCGGGCGGGCGGCCCCGCACGCCTCCGCGAACCCGACGGTCCCGACCGTCCCGCACGCCGGCCGGGGCGCCGCCGGCCCGGCGGACGCGCAGGCCCCCGCGAGCCCGGGCGTGCCCGTGGCTCCCGCCGCCGCCACGGCGTCCGGCCCGGGCGCCGACGGCTCGGCGGATCGGCGGGCCTCGGCGGGCCCGACCGTCCCGGACGCCGCTCCGGAGGAGCCACAGGCCTCCGCGAGGCCGGGCGGGTCCGTCGGCCCCGCCGCCGCTCCGGCGGATGCGCAGGACTTGGCGGGTCCGACCGGGCCGGCTCCCGCTTCCGTGCCCGGCCCGGGTGCCGGCGGCTCGGCGGATCGGCGGGTCTCCGCCGGGCCGACCGCTCCCGCCGCCGCTACGGCCCCGCGGCGGGCGCACGAGCGGGCCGGGCTCGCGGCCTTGGACCTGCTGCGCTCCCTCGCGGCCGCCCCGGAAGAGGTCCCGTCGCCCGCCGACCCCGGCGTGCTCGGGTTCCTGGCCCGGCACCGGCAGGAGGACGCCCCCGGGCTCGCCACCCCCGACTGGCTGGCCCGCGCCTGCGCCGCCCGGGGCGTCGAACCGCCGGGCGGCGGCTCCTGGTACACCGCTCCCGGCCTGGCGCGGGTCCGCGCCGAGCCGCCGGTCTCCTGGGGCTCCGGCGTCGGCCTCATCGACAGCGCGTACACCCAGGGACTCCTTCCGGCCGACGAACTGCCCGCCCTGCTGCCCGCGCGCCGGCTCATCCTCCTCCCGCACGACTGGCGCCGCCTCGCCTTCGCCGAGGCCTGGCGCGCGGCCGTCGCCCGCCTGCTGCGCGCCGAACTCGGCACCGACCCCGACGCCTGGCTGCGGCTGGCCGACACTGCGTCGGCCGCCGTCGGCCCCGCCGACCGGCACACGGCCGTCGGCCCGAGCTGGACGGAGCTCCTGGAGCTGTCCCGGTCGGGCCCGGCGGCCGACGGGGCGGACCGCCACCCGGCGGGGCCGCCGGGCTCGCTCGCGCCCCGCCCCCGTACTCCGCAGGAGGCGCTGCGCCTGCTGGAACGCGGCAACCACGGCTGGGCCTGGCCGATCGGCACCCTGCTCGGCCTGGCCGACGCCGAGGCCTTCGACGCCGTCCTGCCCCGCCTCGGCCCGGACGGGCCCTGGCTGCTCGCCGCCCACCTGCTGCGCCACGACCGGACGCCCCGCATCGCCTTCGACCGGCTGCTGGCGCAGCGCGACCCGCGTGCCCTGCACGTCCTCGCCGCCCAGTCGCGATGGCTGCCGGCCGGGGAGGAGGAACGGCTGGCCGACCTCGCCGATCCGCGGGTCGACCTCGCCCTGCTGCGGCACGGCACCACGGCGCGTACGGCCCGCCGCGTCATCGCCCGTTCCCTGCCCCGGCCCGGGGCGGGGGCCGCGACGGTCGGAGCGCTCGTACGGGCCGACGTACAAGAGGATCCGTCCGCGCCGCCCGCGGGCGGAACCGGCTGGCTGTACTCGGCCGAACCCGACCTGATCGAGGAGGTCTTCGCACGCCAGGGCGCCGGCCTGAGCCTCGTCCAGCAGGTCGTCGGCTGCCTGCACCTGCTCGAACACGGCGGCGCCGCCCGCCTGGCCGGCCTCGTCCGGCGCGGCCCGCTCGGCCCGGCCGCGGCCCGGCTCTGCGTGAAGGCGCTGGCGGCCCCGGACCCGGCCGCCGTCCTCCGCGCCCGGGCCGCCCGGGAACTGGACCCGGCCAAGGCCGTCACCCGGCTGCGGCGGACCCGGAACGCCTGGCAGGTGCCGGGCGCCCTGTCGGCCGCACCGGGCGGCATCGACTGGGCGGCGCTGGAGGCCGCCCACGCCCGGGAGCCGCTCCCGCACTGGGAGCGGATCGTCAACCGGGCCGACGCCCCGGCCGACCTGCGCCTGCGGCACGCGGCCCTGGTGGCGGAGCCCGGGCCGGACGGTCTGCCCGACGGGGCCGCGCTCACCCGGGCCCGCGCCCGGTACGGGCTCGGCGGACTCCACCACTGCCCGCTCACCACGCAGCTCGACGGACTGCTCGCCCCCGGCCCGCACGCCCCGGGCCCGCTCACCGCGGCCGACCTGCTGCACGTCGTGGCCCCGGCGGCCCTGGTCCTCGCCTATCTGAACGGCGCCGCCCGGCGCACCGACGCCCCGCCGCAGGCGCACGCCGCCCTGGCCGGTCTCACCGCCCTCGTCGCGGACCGGCTCGGCTCCGACGCGGAGGCCTGGGCGCGGGTCGCCGGCCGGCTGACGGGACGGGACCCCGGCTGGGATCCGCTGTCCCCGGTGGCGGCGCTGCTGGACTGACCGCGGGCCCCGCATCCCCCTTCCGTCGCCCCGCTTCCGCCCCGGTCAGGGCCCGGGGCGGCGGCCCGTGGCCGACCAGGCGCGGGCGGTCAGCGGGACGGAGCCGTCGGCCGCGCGGGGAAGGGTGGCCCGCAGACGCTCGCGCAGGGCCGCGCGCCGTGCCGGGCCGAGCGAGGCGACGTAGCCGGGGGCCGGTCCCTGGCCGCCGAGGAAGGGATCCCAGTAGTCGGCGAAGTCCCGGAACACGGTCGGCACTTCGATCGCCGACACCGTCACCCCGGCCAGCCCCGCGCCGGTCAGCAGGGCGCGCAGCGGCTCGCGCCCGCACAGCGGGAACCGGGCCCGCTCGTCCACCGACCGGCAGCCGGGGTCCAGGGCGGCGGCGGCCTCCCAGAACCGGCACAGCAGGCCCATGCCGTCGTCGGCGTAGTCCCAGAGGTAGACCCCGACCGTCCCGCCGGGGCGGACCACGCGGACCAGTTCGGCGGCCGCGCGGGCCGGGCCGGGCACGAAGTTCAGGACGAGCCCGCTCACGGCCACCGCCGCCCGCGCGTCGGGCAGCGGCAGGGCCTCGGCATCACCGCGGACGAACCGCGCACGGGGGTCCCGCACGTGCCGCCGGGCATGCCGGACGTAGTCCTCGGAACGGTCCACACCGGTCACCCCCGCCGGCCCGGCGCCCCGCAGCACCTCCCGGGTGACCGCGCCCGTGCCGCATCCGACGTCCAGCCAGTCCAGGCCGGGCGGCAGGTCCAGCCTCCGCACGAACGCGGCGGCCACCGCCCGGCTCCACCGGCCCATGAACGGTTCGTACGCCTCGCCCGTGCCCCACATCGAGTCCGTCGCCTCCGCCCGGCCGCGGCGCGGCGCCCGCCCGCACCGTCTCCACCATTCCACCGCGCCCGGGCCGCCCCCGCACGCGTGGGCCGGGGCGGCCGGGAAGCTCCGTGACGGGAGGGGGTGCCGGATCCCGCCGGGGCGGGATGGCACCATACGGGGATGGAGTGGGCGGATCTGGAAGACCGGGCCCGGGCCCTGGCCACTGCGGGCGGACGAAGCGTCCTGGGCATCGCGGGACCGCCGGGCGCGGGCAAGTCGACCCTGGCGGAGCACCTGGCACGCGCCCTGGGCCCCGAACTGGCCGTCGTCGTCCCGATGGACGGTTTCCACCTGGCGCAGGCCGAACTGGTCCGGCTCGGGCGGGCGGACCGCAAGGGCGCCCCCGACACCTTCGACGCCGCCGGCTACCTGGCGCTCCTGCGCCGCCTGCGCGCCGCGGGCCCCGGGACGGTCTACGCGCCCGCCTTCGACCGCTCGCTGGAGGAGCCCGTCGCCGGAAGCATCGCGGTGGCTTCCGCGGTGCCGCTCGTCATCACCGAGGGCAACTACCTGCTGTACGGGGCGGGGGAGTGGGCCGCTGTGCGCCCCCTGCTGGACGAGGCCTGGTACCTGGCCCCCGACGACGCCCTGCGGGTACGCCGTCTGGTGGCCCGGCACGTCGGTCACGGCCGGACCGGGGCGGAGGCGGCCCGGTGGGTGGCACGCTCCGACGAGGCCAACGCGCGCGCCGTCGCTCCGGGCCGCGACCTCGCGGACCTGGTGGTGGAATGAGCCGCGCCACCACCGCCGCAGCCCTCACGGCCCCGGCATCCCCTTCGAACCCGGCGTCCGCCGCGTCAGTGGAACGCGGTCGCGCGGACGGTGCCGCCGCAGAGCGCGAACTCGCCGCCGTCGTCCGGCGCCAGCTGGACCCCGCCGCCGCTGCCGGCGACGCCGACGACGATCGAGGGCGCGACGACCGGATCGCCGCCGGAGGCGCAGTAGCCGTCCGCCTCGCCGAGGACGGGGGTGAAGGTCAGCTGGGTCGTGGCCCGGCCGCCCGGGGGCAACTGCACGGCGCGCGCCTGCCCCTGGCGGACGACGGTCAGGGCCTTGCCGCTGCCCGGCGCACCCGAACCGGCGACGGCCACGGTCGGGAAGGACTTCATCACGCACGGCCCGGGACCCTCGTTCATGACGGTCACCCGGACCTGGGTGGCTCCGACGCGCTGGGCTCCGCCCGGCACGAGCCTGCTGCCGGTGCAGGCGGGAGCGGGAGCCCGGGGTGCCGGGTCCGCCGCTTCGGCGAGGCCGGCCGACAGGCTCGCGGTGAGCAGGGCCGCCGCGAGCAGCGCGAGGGAACTGCGAGTGGCCTTCATGAGTGCTCCTCCCCCGACCGGGGGGCGCCGCCAGGATCCGGCCACCCCGTTCGGTGTCGGTTCGATCCCGTTCCACTATCCCACCGCACACCTGACCGGGCCCCCGGGCCGGACCCGGCCCCCTGACGAATCGGAGCGATCATGGAGGAACACATGGATGCGGACCGGGCGCCGACCCGCGTCGAGGTGCTGTCGTGGGAGGGGGCGCGGGTCGTCGTGATGACGGGCGAGTTCGACATCGACCACCTCGGCGGGCTGCGCGAGGCTCTCGACCCGATGGCTCCGGAGGTGAGCCGTTACGTCCTGGACGTCACGGGGGTCACCTTCACCGACTCGACGGCGCTGAGCCTGATGCTCCAGCCCGCGCTGACCCGGCCGGTGGTCCTGGCCGGGGAGCTGCCCCGGCACCTGAAGAGGCTCCTCGAACTGACCGGCGCGCACCGGGTGTTCACCTTGGCCCCCTCAGTGGAGCAGGGCCGCGTGATGCCGGTGCCGCCGCGTCCGGGCCGGGCCTGAACCCGGCCTCTGGCCGGGCCCGGGATCAGGCGCCCGCGGCCGGCGGCGGGGCGACGAGGCGCCGTACGGACTCCACGACGGCCGCGCGGTGCCGGGCCAGCGCTTCCGGCGGCCAGCCGGCGCCGTCCGGGCCCGCGGCCGGTCCGCCGACCGCACCGAACCAGGCCTGCGAGAGGCCCATGACCAGGGTGAGGATGTCGGCGGGGGCGAGCGCCGGGTCGACGAGCCCCGCCCGCTGGGCCCGCTCCAGCACCTCGGTCTTGGCCCGGTAGGACGCCGCCTCCGCCTCCGAGGAGCCGGGCCGCTCCAGCTGCTTCCACTGGACGAGCCGCATCAGTGACGGCCGGGCGACGAGGTGGTCGAAGACCGAGCCCGCGTACGCGGGGAGGTCCTCGGCGTCGAAGGGCACGGATTCCGAGCCCGTCTCCAGTGCCCGCTGGAGCACGACGTCGAAGAGCTGCTCCTTGTTGCCGTAGTAGACGTAGATCAGCCGCTTGTTCGCCTGCGCGGCCTCGGCGATGCGGTCGACCCGCGCCCCGGCGATGCCGTACGCGGCGAACTCGGAGAAGGCCGCGTCGAGCAGGCGGGCCTTCGTTGCGGTGGAGTCACGTGCCATGGCCCCAGCCTAGCAAGTAACTATCTGGTTATTGACATGCGGGGCGGAGGTGGCTCATGGTTGACCTATCCAGTTAGTTACTTTCTTCTTCACCCGTACCGAGGAGCATCACCATGGAGATCCGCGCACTGGGCGGACAGGGCCTGACCGTCGGCGCCGAAGGGCTCGGCCTGATGGGCATGAGCGCCCACTACGGCGTCACCGACGACACCGAGTCCCTCGCCACCATCGACCGGGCGCTGGAGCTGGGCGTCACCCTCCTCGACACCGCCGAGGGCTACGGTCCCTTCGCCAACGAGCGGCTGCTCGGCCGCGCTCTCGCGGGGCGGCGCGACGCGGCCGTGGTCGCCACCAAGACCGGCGTCGAATTCACCGACGAGGGCGTCTTGCGCGGCCACAATGCCAGTCCCGAGTACATCCGGCGGGCCGCCGACCGCTCCCTGCGCCACCTCGGCACCGACCACATCGACCTGTACTACCTGCACCGGATCGACCCGGCGGTACCGGTCGAGGAGAGCGTCGGCGCCCTCGCCGAGCTGGTGAGCGCGGGCAAGGTCCGCCACATCGGCCTGTGCGAGGTGGCGGCCGGCACCATCCGCCGGGCCCACGCCGTCCACCCGCTGGCCGCCGTGCAGACCGAGTACAGCCTCTTCGAGCGGGGCATCGAGCACGACGGGGTCCTGGCGGCCCTGCGGGAGCTGGGCATCGGGCTCGTCGCCTACTCCCCGCTCGGCCGGGGCTTCCTCTCCGGGGCCGTGACCAGCCCCGACGACTTCGCGCCGGACGACTTCCGGCGTACGGACCCCCGTTTCCAGGGCGAGAACTTCGCCCGCAACCTGGCCGTGGTCGCGGAGGTCCGCCGGCTCGCCGAAGCCAAGGGAGTCACTCCCTCGCAGCTCGCCCTGGCCTGGACGCTGCGCCAGGGCGCGGTGCCCATCCCCGGCACCAAGCGGCGGTCCTACCTGGAGGAGAACGTCGCGGCCACGGCGGTGACGGTCACCGACGCCGACCTGGCCGCCATCGACGCGGTGGCCCCGCACGGGGTGGTCTCGGGAGACCGCTACGCCCCCGAGCTGATGGCCTCGCTCGGCGGCTGACGGCCCCGGCGGCGGCCCCGGCCCGGCTCAGTCCTCGGCGGTGGCGCAGTCCGGGTGGCCCCACCGAGCGGCCAGCTTGACGATGGTCTCGCCCGCCGCGTACGGCTTCCCGCAGGGGCAGCTGCCGGGGAACTTCGCCTTGACGGAGGCCCGCCCCCGGGCGGAGCCGGCCGCCGCGCGCCCGGCCGGCGCGCCCTTCGCCGCACCGCCGCCGCCGCCGGCCTTGCGGGGGGCGCCGGAGCGGGCCGGGGTGCTGCGCGCGGGAGCGGGCACCGGCAGCTCGGCCTGGCCGAGGGCGGTGCCGGCGGCCTGCTGGGTGAGCGCGGCGTCACTGGCGGCCTGGTCGGCGATGGCGTTGAGGTGGTCGCCGTCCTCGCGGTGGGCCGGAACGTAGCGGAACTCCACGTCCCGGCCGCCGAGCAGCTCGTCGATGCGCTCGACGAGCTCCCGGTTGGCCACCGGCTTCCCGGCGGCCGTCTTCCAGCCGTTGCGCTTCCACGCGGGCAGCCACTGCGTCACGGCCTTCATGGCGTACTGGGAATCCATCCGCACCTCTACGGCGGTCCCGGGCGCGAGCGCCTCCAGGAGCCGCTCCAGTGCGGTGAGTTCGCCCACGTTGTTGGTGGCGCGGCCCAGCGGCCCGGCCTCCCAGCGCTGGGCGCGGCCCTGGGGGTCGGCGATGACCCACGCCCATCCGGCGGGCCCGGGATTACCCTTCGCCGCCCCGTCGCAGGCGGCAATGATGCGATCAGACATGCCCTGATCATGCCCCACCGGGGCGGCGGCTCCGGCCCCGGTGCGGTGAAGCGGTGCACAGGGGTTTGTTCACCCCACGTGTTTACGGCGGCGAAATTCGGTGACACGAAGTAATGAGACGAAATCGTGACACGTCATCAGGACCGGACGAAAGGCAGGAACATGAACCTGGCCACCCTCCTCATCCTCGCTGTTGTCGTCGTGGTCATCGCCCTGATCGTCGCCGCTCCGGCCGTGCCGGTCCGGCGCAACCCCTCCGTGCGGCGCACCGGCACCCGCCTGACGACCGTGCCCGCCCCGCGCGGCGGCGGCCGCCACCGCTCCGAGCACTGAGGCCCCCGGCGCCCCCGGGTACGGGTGTTCGGCCGGGCATGCGGGGGCGCGGGAGGGGTACGAGCGAGCCATGACCGTCAAGAAGACAAGCGTTCTCGTACTGGACTGCGCCGAGCCCCACGAGCTGGCGCTGTTCTACGCCCGGCTCCTCGGGGCCGACGCCCAGGCCGGCCACGAGCCGGACCTGGTGGAGGTCGTCGGCGGGGCGGGGGTCCACCTCGCCATCCGCAAGGACCACGGCTACGCGCCGCCGAGCTGGCCCCGCCCGGAGGACTCCCAGCAGGCGCACCTGCGGATCCTCGTCGACATCGCCGACCTGGACGAGGCCGAGCGCGAAGCGGTGTCGCTCGGCGCGGTCCCCGTGGACCCCGACGCCGGAGCCGGAGCGCGCGAGGTCCGTGTCTTCAGCGACCCGGCCGGCCACTCCTTCAGCATCGCGGCGACCGGCTGGTCCGTCTGACCCGCGCGACGGCGCCCCCCCCGGACCCGCGGTGCCGGGCCCGGGGTCAGGGCAGGCCGGGCGGGGGAGGCCCGGTCTCGGCCTCGTACTGGTGCGGGCCGTCGCCCTGCCACTCGATCACCCCCGGCCCGCCGAGGAGCACCTCGTCCGGGTCGGGCACCTCGATGCGCCGCAGGAACTCCGTCACGTCGGCGTCCGAGCGGGCGATGCCGAGGACCGTCTCGTGGCCCTGGACGCGGATCGTCACCCGGCGGCCCCCCGACGGCGAGATCCGGTGTACGACGATCGGTGCGTGCTCCATGCCCCCAGCCTGCCCGAGCCGCGCCGCACCGGCATCCCGGGCGCCCCTGAGGTTGCGGGGGCGTTAAGGGGCGGCGGAGCCCGCGTTCCGGCGGATGCCGCCACGGTGAACAGGCAGGGAAATCAGGGCAGTTGACATTGACGGACCGATCTCTACGCGCGTCATCATGACGGCATGACCCTCCCCCCGCGCATCTTCGCCCTCGTCGGCGCCGCCGCCGTCGCCGCCACGCTGCTGGCCGGCCCCTCCGCTTCCGCGAGCCCCGCCGCCGCGCCCACGTCCACGTCCGCCGTCGCGGTGCGGGCGGTGGGCAGCGTCTGTTACTCCGCCCTGCCCGCCCAGGCGCACGACACCCTCGCCCTCATCGACCGCGGCGGCCCGTTCCCGTACCCGCAGGACGGCACCGTCTTCCAGAACCGCGAGCGGCTGCTGCCCGGTCAGAGCACGGGCTACTACCACGAGTACACGGTCGTCACCCCGGGCGCGCCGACGCGCGGCGCGCGCCGGATCATCACCGGCCGCCAGGTCCGGGAGGACTACTACACCGCCGACCACTACGCCTCGTTCCGGCGGGTCGTCTTCGGCTGCTGACCGGGGCGACCCGCCGGCCCGGCGGTCAGCCCTGGAGCACGGACAGGATGTTGCCCGCCGGGTCGGTGAACCACGCGATCTGCGGGCCCCCCTCGTCGCGCACGACGCCCTTGTCGTCGTGCGCGAACCCGGGGTAGCGCTCGAAGCGGACCCCGCGCCGGGTCAGTTCGTCGACCGCCGCGTCGATGTCCTCGACCGGGAAGTTCAGCAGGGTGAACCCGGCCGGGGCGTGGTCCTCCTTCGGGTACAGCAGGACCTCGTTGCCGCCCGCGATGTGCAGGGTGAGCAGGCCGTTCTCTTCGCTGACCCGCAGGCCCAGCGTCTCGCCGTAGAACTCCTCGGCCCGCCGGATGTCGTCCACGGCGAAACCGCTGAACGCCTTGGTGTCGGTGAACACGCGCCCGTCCTCTCCTCGTCCGCCGCGCCGCCCCTGCGGCCGGCCGCTACGAGTGTCGGCCCCGCGGACGCCGGTCCCCGGCTCCGAACCGGCCCGGGCCCCGGATTCCCCCGCCCGGCGCAGCGCGGGTGGGGGTCGACGTGATGGTGCCCCCGTGGCCGGGCCGGGGCCGGGTGCGGGGCGGAATCGGGCCGGCCTTCCAGGACGCCGCGACCAAGGCCTGAGCGATCGTCAATTGCCGCTCATGCGACCGTGATCCGCGAACGCGTCGGCACGGGAGCGCGCTCTCCCGGCGTACGGATCACCGGATATCCTTCAGATCCGACGCAGCCGCTCCGCGGCCGACCGCGACAGACGAGGAGCCCCCGTGCCTGAGCGTCCCACCGGACACCGCCCCACCCTGGAAGCCGTGGCCGCGCGCGCCGGTGTGTCCCGGGCGACGGTCTCCCGGGTGGTCAACGGCGGGGCCGGGGTGCGCCAGCCCGTGGCGGAGAAGGTGCGCGAAGCCGTGGCCGAACTGGGCTACGTACCCAATCCCGCGGCCCGGACCCTCGTCACCCGGCGCACCGGCGCGGTGGCGGTCATCATCGCCGAGCCGGAGATCCGCATCTTCTCCGACCCCTTCTTCTCCCAGCAGATCCGCGGCATCAGCAAGGAGCTGACGGAGAACGACACCCAGCTGGTGCTGCTGCTCGTGGAGGGTCCTGACGACTACGACCGGATCGCCCGCTACCTGTCGGGCGGCCACGTCGACGGCGCGCTCGCCTTCTCCCTGCACACCGACGACCCGTTGCCCGCCATCGCGGGCAGGATCGGTCTGCCCACCGTGTACGGCGGCCGCCCGGCCTGGACGCCCGCCCCCGGCGGGGCGGCCGGAGTGACGTACGTCGACGCCGACAACCGGGGCGGGGCGGCGCAGGCCGTGCGCCACCTGATAGCCGACGGCCGCACCCGCGTCGCGCACATCGCCGGTCCGGACGACCAGACCTCGGCGACGGACCGTCTCGACGGCTACCGCGACGCCCTGCCCGCGACCGGACCGGCGATGGTGGCTGACGGTGACTTCACCGTGGAGGGCGGGGCGCGGGCCATGGCGCGGCTGCTGGAACACCACCCGGACCTCGACGCCGTGTTCGCCGCCAACGACCAGATGGCCGTCGGAGCGCTGCGCGTCCTGCGCGAGCGGGGGCGCAGCGTGCCCGAGGACGTCGCCGTCGTCGGCTTCGACGACATGCCGTCCGTGGCCGAACGGGCGGACCCGCCGCTGACCACCGTGCACCAGGACATCGAGGGCATGGGCCGGATGATGGCCCGGCTGCTGCTGAACGATCTGGACCGCGAACGCACCGCCGCCCCCTGCGCCCCGGCCGCGCTGATCACGCCCACCCGGCTGGTGCGCCGCGCCTCGGCCTGAGGCGGCGGCGCCCCCCGCGCGCGGCGCGCCCCGCCGCGCGCAGAGGCGTCCCGCGCGCGCCAACTCCGCCTCTGGCAGGAGCCGTTACGCGTTCAGGTCTTGACGGGACGATCCGGCCGGGGCACGCTCCAGACCCAACGCCTGAGAGCGCTCTCAACGTGCTCGACCCACCCGTTCCACGCCGAAGCCAAGGGGAGACCACCCATGCCCACAGCCCGAGCCGCCACCGCCCTGCGCGCCGCACTCCGCCTCGGCGCGGCCGCCCTCGCCGGGACGCTGCTGGCCGCCTGCGGATCCGGGACGCCAGAGGGCTCCGCGGACGGCGCGGGGGGCAAGGTCACGGTGACCGTCGACCTGTTCGGCTCCTTCGGCTACAAGGAGGCCGGACTCTACGCGGAGTACGAGAAGCTGCACCCCGGCATCACCGTCAAGCAGACGGACACCGAGGACGAGCAGGACTACTGGAAGTCCCTGCAGACCCGGCTCGCGGGCGGCGGCGGCCTCGCCGACGTCCAGGGCATCGAAGTGGGCCGGATAGCCGCCGTCACCCAGCAGCAGTCCGGCAAGTTCGAGGACCTCGCCGCCTACGGGGCGGGCGCGCTCAAGAGTTCCTTCACCGCGTCCAAGTGGGCGGGCGCGGCCACCGCCGACGGCAAGGTGCTGGGCCTGGGCACCGACACGGGACCGGAGGCCATGTGCTACCGCCGGGACCTGTTCGAGAAGGCCGGACTGCCCACCGGGCGTGACGAGCTCGCGGCGAAGTGGTCCACCTGGGACGGCTACCTGGAACTGGGCCGTCAGTACAAGGAGAAGGCTCCCGCGAAGAGCGGGTGGCTGGACAGCGTCGGCAGCCTCTACGCCGTCATGATCGGGCAGCAGAAGGAGCGTTACTACGACGCCTCCGGCAAGCTCGTCTACGACGCGAATCCGGCGGTCGAGAACGCCTGGAACACCGCCGTGCGCGCGTCCCAGGAGGGGTTGAGCGCCAAGCTCGACCAGTGGTCCCCGCCGTGGAACCAGGCCTTCGCCGCCGGCTCCTTCGCCACCCTGCCGTGTCCCGCGTGGATGCTCGGCTACATCAAGGGCCAGGCCGGGGACGCGGGCCGCGGCAAGTGGGACGTCGCCCGGCTGCCCGGCGGCGCGGGGAACTGGGGCGGCTCCTACCTGGCGATCCCGCGCGCGGCCAAGCACAAGAAGGAGGCCTACGCGCTGATCCAGTGGCTCACCGCGCCCGAGCAGCAGGCCCGGCTCTTCGAGAAGCAGGGCTCGTTCCCGTCCGCGACCGCGGCCATCGCCCGGGTGGCCGACGTCAAGGACCCGTACTTCTCGGACGCGCCCATCGGCGCCCTCTTCGGCGACGCCGCCAAGGCCGCTCCCGTCCAGGTGCTCGGAGTCGCCGACAAGACGATCGCCGACCAGATCACCAACGCGCTGAGCGAGGTCGAGCGCAAGGGCACGGCGCCGGACACGGCGTGGGAGACGGCGAGGAAGGGCGTGCGCAACGCCACCGGCTGACCACCCCACCGCACACCGCACACCGCACACCGCGGACCGCGGACCGGCGCCACGCAGCGCCCCCGCCCCTCAGCCGTCGCCCCCGAAGGGCCCCGCCGCATGACCCTCCTCAGCACCGCGCCCACCCCGCCGCCGCCCGCGCCCCCGGCCCCCCGCGCCTCCGCGGCCCGCCGGGCCCGGCGCGCCCTCGGCCCGTACGCCTACGTGGCCCCCTTCTTCGCCCTCTTCGCCGCCTTCGGGCTCTTCCCGCTGCTCTACACGGCCTTCGTCTCCCTCTACCGCGTCGAGCTCCAGACCCCCGGCGAGATGCAGTGGCGGGGGCTGGACAACTACGCCGCCCTCTTCACCGACACCTACTTCTGGACCTCGCTGCGCAACACCTTCACCATCGGCGTCCTGTCCACCGTCCCGCAGCTCGCCATGGCCCTCGGCCTGGCCCACCTCCTCAACTACCGGATGCGGGCCCGGACCTTCTTCCGTACCGCCGTACTGCTGCCGTACGCCACCTCGGTCGCCGCCGCCACCCTCGTCTTCGCCCAGCTCTTCGGCCGTGACTTCGGCGTCGCCAACTACCTCCTCGGGCTCGCGGGGATCGCTCCGGTGGACTGGCAGACCGGCACCGTCGCCTCCCAGCTCGCGGTCTCCTCGATCGTCGTATGGCGCTGGACCGGCTACAACGCCCTCATCTACCTGGCCGGCATGCAGACCATCCCCGCCGAGCTCTACGAGGCCGCCGAGCTCGACGGAGCCTCCCGCTGGCGGCAGTTCCTGCACGTCACGCTGCCCGGCCTGCGCCCCACCATCCTCTTCACCACCGTCGTGTCCACCATCGGGGCCACCCAGCTCTTCGGCGAACCGCTGCTCTTCGAGGGCTCCGTATCGGGCGGCATCTCGCACCAGTACCAGACCCTCGGCCTCTACATGTACGAGCAGGGCTGGGGCTTCTTCCACCTCGGCCGGGCCGCCGCCACCGCCTGGGTGACCTTCCTGCTGATCCTCGCGCTGGTCGGGGCCAACGCCCTGTACGCGCGCCGCCGCTCCCGCCAGGAGGCCGCCCGATGACCGCCCTCGCCGCCCCGCCGCACGAGCCGGCGAGCGGCCCGCCCACCGCCCCCGTACGCGGCCGCCGGGGCGGCCGGGACCGGGGGACGGGCGCGGGCTCCCGGCACGGCGGACGGCTCGTGTACGCCGTGCTCACCCTCGCCGTCCTCGTCTCGGCGTTCCCGTTCTACTGGACGATCGTCGCCGCGAGCCGCTCCAACGCCGACCTCGCCCGCACCCCGCCCTCCCTGCTGCCCGGCCCGAACCTGATGCACAACTTCCAGCAGGTCGTCGAAGAGGCCGACATCGGCAAGGCCCTGCTCAACTCCCTGATCGTGGCCGGCTCGATCACCGTCGGCACCGTGCTGTGCTCCACGCTCGCCGGGTTCGCCTTCGCCAAACTCCGCTTCCGCGGCCGCGGCCTGCTGCTCGCCGTCACCGTCTCGACCATGATGATCCCGCCCCAGCTCGCGGTGATCCCGCTGTTCATGCTGATCGCCCGGCTCCAGTGGGTCAACCAGCTCCAGGCCGTCGTGCTGCCGGGCCTCGTATCGGCCTTCGGCGTCTTCTTCATGCGCCAGATCCTGATCCAGTCCCTGCCCGACGAGCTCATCGAGGCCGCCCGCGTCGACGGGGCCTCCACCGCCCGGATCTTCTGGTCCGTCGTCGTACCGATCGCGCGGCCCGGCATGGCCGTGCTCGGCCTGCTGACCTTCATGACCGCCTGGAACGACTTCTTCTGGCCCGTCATCGCGCTGTCCTCGCAGGAGCCGACCGTTCAGGTCGCGCTGCGCCAGCTCGGCGGCGGCTACGTGCACGACCAGTCCGTGATCATGGCGGGCGCCCTGCTCGGCAGCCTTCCCGTGCTGCTGGTCTTCGGCCTCCTCGGCCGTCAGATCGTCGGCGGGATCATGCAGGGCGCCGTCAAGGGCTGACCCGCCGCCCGCCCGTCGCCCCGGCGCGCCGGTCGCGCCGGAACCCACGTCCCTCCACTCCAAGGGAGTCCTCCACAGATGACCGCCGTCGACGCACGCACCGGGACGACGACGCCGCTGCGTTTCCCCGCCGGGTTCCGCTGGGGCACGGCCACCGCCGCCTACCAGATCGAGGGCGCCGCCGCCGAGGACGGCCGTACGCCGTCCATCTGGGACACCTTCAGCCACACCCCGGGCCGGATCCGGGACGGCGACACCGGGGACGTCGCCGCCGACCACTACCACCGCATGCGCGAGGACGTGGCCCTGATGAAGCGCCTCGGCGTCAGCGACTACCGCTTCTCCGTGGCCTGGCCCCGCGTCCAGCCCACCGGCCGCGGCCCGGCCCACCAGAAGGGGCTGGACTTCTACCGCCGGCTCACCGACGAACTGCTCGCGGCCGGGATCCGGCCGGTCGCCACCCTCTACCACTGGGACCTGCCCCAGGAACTGGAGGACGCGGGCGGCTGGCCGCAGCGCGAGAGCGCCGACCGCTTCGCCCGGTACGCGCAGCTCACGGCCGAGGTGCTCGGCGACCGCGTGGCGACCTGGACCACCCTCAACGAACCCTGGTGCGCGGCCTTCCTCGGCTACGCCTCGGGGGAGCACGCCCCGGGCCGCACCGAGCCCGCCGCCGCCCTGCGCGCCGCGCACCACCTCAACCTCGCCCACGGACGCGCCGTACAGGCGCTGCGGGCCGCGCTGCCGCCGTCGGCCGAAGTCTCCCTGACCCTCAACCTGCACGCGGTCCGCCCCCTGACACCGTCGGACGCCGACCGGGACGCGGCCCGCCGGATCGACGCGCTCGGCAACCGGCTCTTCCTCGACCCCGTGTTCCACGGACGGCTCCCGCAGGACCTGGTCCGCGACACCGAGTCGCTCACCGACTGGTCCTTCGTCCGGGACGGCGACCTGCGCACGGCCGCCGAGCCCATCGATTTCCTCGGCGTGAACTACTACGCCCCGACCGTCGTCGCGGCCGGCACCTGCCCGGCGCCGTCGCCCTGGCCGGGTGCCGAGGAGCACGTCCGTTTCCCCCGGCTGCCCGGCCCGCGGACCGCGATGGACTGGCCCGTCGACGCCGAGGGGCTGTACGAGCTGCTGACCGGGCTGCGCGACCGGCTGCCGAGGGTCCCGCTGCTGGTGACCGAGAACGGGGCCGCGTACGAGGACCGAGTGGACCCGCGGGGCCGCGTCCGCGATCCGGAGCGGATCTCCTACCTCCGGGCCCACCTGGCCGCCGTGCACCGGGCGATGGCGCGGGGGGCCGACGTCCGGGGGTACTTCCTCTGGTCCCTGCTGGACAACTTCGAATGGGCGTACGGGTACGCCAAGCGGTTCGGTGTCGTGCACGTCGACTTCGAGACCCAGCGCAGGACTCCGAAGGACAGTGCCCGCTGGTACGCGGACGTCATCGCGCGCGGCGGCCTGACCGGCTCCGGCGCGCCGGAAACCGACGCCTGAGCGTGCGTACGGCCGGCCCCGGGGCTCCCCGGGGCCGGGGCGGCCGGGCGTTCCCTCCGGGCCGTCCGTTCGTTGGGGGCGTATGAGGAAAAACGATGGGGCGCGGCCGGTGCCCGCAGCCCGGGGCACCTTCGGCCGCCGGTCCCTCCTCGGGGCCGCGCTCGGGCTGGGGCCGATGGCCTGGGCCTCGGGGGGACGCGCCGTCGCGGCGGCCCCCGGACGCCCGGAGATCTTCGGCTGCGGGCAATGGGGCGCCCGCCCGCCCGCCGGGCCGGTCACCGTCCTGGACGCACCGCCCCGGCGGATCGTGGTGCACCACACGGCCACCGCCAACGTCGACGACTTCTCCCCGGAGCACGCCTTCGCGCTCGCCCGGGCGGTCCAGGCCCACCACATGGACGGCCGGGGGTGGATCGACACCGGCCAGCACTTCACCGTGAGCCGCGGCGGCCACACCACCGAGGGCCGGCACCGCAGCCTCGACGAACTGGCCGGGGGCCGGCGGCAGGTGCGCGCCTCCCACTGCGTCGGCCAGAACGACGTGGCCGTCGGCATCGAGGTCGAGGGCACCTACACCCGTACGGACCCGCCCGCCGGTCAGTACGAGGCCCTGGCCGGTCTGTGCGCCCACGTCTGCGACCAGTACGGGCTGGACCCGTACGGGATCGACGGACACCGCGACCACAACGCCACGGCCTGCCCCGGTGACCGGCTCTACGCCCTGCTGCCGCGCCTGCGCGAGGACGTCGCCGCCCGCTGCCGGCGGGGCTGGTAGCGGGGGGCTCAGGACACCGCGTACCACTGGCTGGCCCAGCCGGTGTTGATGGTGCTGGTGGACTGTTCGGCCAGGTTCAGCCGGTCCGGCAGGGAGTTCTGTCCCGTCAGGACGGTGCTGTAGCGCAGGTTCGGCGGGGTCAGTCCGGCGTTGACCGAGATCCCGGCTCCGGTGGCCTTCAGGGTGAGCCCGTTCGTGGCCCATTCGCCGTTGAGCAGGAGCGCGATGAAGTACGTCCCGGGGGCGGCGGTGAACGGCCGGGCCAGGGGCAGCGGCTTGGCCACGGCCTCGGTCATCAGCTGGGGGGAGACGTCCGCGGTGGACGCGAGCCGGGTGCCGTCCGCGCCGTACACGCCGAGGTAGCAGTTGGACAGACGGGCGGCGGGGTCGATTCCGGCCAGGCCCAGCCAGATGCTGGACCAGGTGATCCGCTCGCGCAGCACGAGCCGCACCAGGGTGACCCGCCCGCCGACCCCCGCCGAGGACTGGGCGGTGACGTGGCCCGCGTCGTTCGGATCGCCCGTCCAGGCCAGGAGGTTCTGGTCCTGGGGGCGCGGGCCCTGGAAGCCGGACCCGTCGGTCGGCGCGGTCGGGGCGGCGGGGGCGGGGGAGCTCGCGGCGCCGTGCGGGGCCGGGTCGGGCGAGGTGCAGCCGGCCAGGAGGAGCAGGGCCGTGAGGGCGGCGGCCGGGCCGGCCCAGGCGGTGGTGGTGCGCGTGCGCATGGTGGTCCCCCGTGAGGTGCGTGTGTGACGGGGTCATGTTCACACGGCCCGTACGGGTGATCGCCACCGGTCCGCCGCGGCGCCGCCCGGGGGCGGTGCGCACGGCGGCGGACCGGTGCGGGACGTCAGCCGTCGATGCGGTGCTGGGTCCAGAAGGAGGTCAGGTCCGTGGCCGTCGCGGCCTGGGCGGCCGCCTTGAACTCGGCCGTGGTCGAGACCCCGTACCAGTGGGACGTGGCGTAGTCCTTGAGGAGTTTGGCCATGGCGGTGTCACCGAGCACGCGCCGCAGGTCGTGCAGGGCGCACTTGCCGTAGCCGTAGACGACGGTGGAGTAGCGGGAGGAGTGGGTGTCCCAGTACGCCATCGGGTTGGTGATCTTCTCCGCGGCCGAGGCCCACGAGACGCTGTTCCAGCAGCTCGCGCCGGTCTTGTTCTGCGCCAGGTCGGTGGCGTAGTCCGTGAACGCCTCGTCCAGCCAGGGGCTGTTGTACTCGTCGTCGCCGACGATGCCGTACCACCACTGGTGGGCGATCTCGTGGGTGAGCGCGGTGGTGCTGACGAGGTCGAGGACGAAGCCGGGGTACTCCATCCCGCCGAACCAGTAGTTGTTGTCGATCACCGCGTCCAGTTCGCCGTACGGGTAGGCGCCGAACCGGGCCGAGTGGGCGTCGACCGCGGACTTGGCCGTGCTGAGCATGGACTGGGCGTCGGAGGAGCTGATGCCCGAGACCGAGTAGATGTTGACCGGGGTGCCGGCCGCCGAGGTGCCGGAGATCTTGGTGAACGGTCCCGCCGCCCAGGCGAAGTCACGGACCTTGGTGGCGGTGGCGGTCGTCAGGGTGCGCCCGCTGGTGCCGGGGGTGTCGACGGAGGCACCGGTGGCCGGTACGAGCAGGGTGCTCGGGTGGTCGAGGGTCACCTTGAAGTCGGAGGCCAGGGAGTAGAAGGACTCCCCGTTGTTCGTGTACGGGTCCAGGTGCCAGCCCGAGCCGTCCCTGACGGCGAGCACGGGCAGCGCGTTGCCGAGCATGCTGAAGGCCCCGTCGTAGCCGAACCGGTCGGCGCCGCTGGGCACGGTGATCCCCAGGTCGAAGCCGATGGTGGCGCTCTGTCCCTGGGTCAGCGGGGCCGGCAGGTCGATCTTGAGGGCGGTGCAGCCGACGGTGGGGGAGCCGGCGGTGCCTCCGGTGACGTTGCCGACCGCGATGGGCATGGCCGAGCAGGTGCCGTGGTAGTTGTCCCACAGCCGCAGGTACACCTCGCCCAGCGCGGTGGCGGAGGCGTTGGTGAAGGTGGCGCTCTCGTGGCCCGTCCAGACGGTTCCGCTGGCATTGCTGCTCAGGCTGACCGTGTAGGCGGGGGAGGCCGGGGTGCGGGTGGTGTCCCCGGGCGGGGTCGTGCCGCCGGAGGCGTCGAGGGCGACGTCGTCGACGACGAAGTTCGTCTTGAGGCTGGAGTCCTCGGTGCCGGTGAAGGCCACGGCCACGGTCTGGCCGGCGAACGCGGACACGTCGAAGGACTTCTGGACGTAGCCGGTGTTCTTGTCGAGGTTCGAGTACGTCGCCAGCGTCGTCGAGCCGATCTTCGCCGTCAGCTTGTCGTACTTGGTGGAGGTGGTCGTCTCGGCGGTGTCGACGTGCAGCCAGAACGTGAGCGTCGCGGAGCTGCATCCGGCCGGAACCGTGACGCTCTGGGACAGGGTGTCGGTGTGCGTGCTGCCGACTCCGTCCAGCCAGGCGAAGTGGGTCCCGCCGTGGGCGCTCTGCCCGGCGCGGTCGGTGATGACGCTGGTCTGCGACTGGGTCCAGGGCGAGGTGCCGCCCTCGAAACCGCCGTTGGCGACGACCTGGGCCGGCGTGCAGGCCGCGGCGGCCCGGGAGGCCGCCGCCGGTGCGGCGGTGGCCTGGACGGCGGGCAGTACGGCGGTGGCCAGCGCGGCGACGGCGCACACGGTCGCGGCGAGGGCCTTGTGGGGGGTGGATCTCACGCGTAACTCCTTCGGGGCGGCCGGGGTTTCCGGCCTGCTCGGCGGCGGCCCGGCCGGCCAGGGTGCGCCGAGGGCAGCCGTGGGCTGGGCGCATCGCTCGCGCGATGGCGGAGGTGAGAGGTCCGCCCGCCGCTCTGGGGTCAGGGCGGCACGGCTGCGGGGAAGCCTTCCGGATTTGTCGGGAGCATGCCATCAAGGGTGGGTAAAGTGTTCGCCCCGCATGCGGAGGCGGACGCTCCGCGCGCCGTGGCCGCCGGGCGCTGCCGCTGGTCCGGCCCGTCGGCGCCCCAGCGGGTGCGGCCTGCGGCCGAGTGGGGGAAGCTGGGGACGGTGAACGCACGACGGAGGAGAGGTCCGGTGGACGCTTCAGGAGAGGGCCGGCGCCCCCGCGGGGCCCGGCGCGGGATGCGGGTGGCGGGCCTGCTGGTCACGGCGGCGGCCCTGGTCGCGGCGGCCGTTCCGGCCTCGGCACGCACCCCGGCCGACCCGCCGTCCCGTCCGGTGGTCGTCGTCGACTGCTTTTCGAAGGCGCAGGTGCGCCCGGAGGAGTACCTGCTGGCCTGTGGGGACGGCAACAACCGGCTCGTGGACCTGCGCTGGAAGAGCTGGGGGCCGCACAAGGCCACGGCCACCGGCACCGACATGGTCAACGACTGCCGCCCGAACTGCGCGGCGGGCCGGTTCCACCCCTACCCGGTGACGGTCACGCTGAGCGCGCCGCAGACCTGGCCCGCCACGCCCGACCTGCGCCGCTTCACCACGATCCGGCTCCTCTACACCCACGCCGCGCCCGAGCCCGTCGCGAAGGACGTGACGTACCCGCTCGTCTACTGACGGCCCCGCCGCGACACCGCCGGAGGACACCACGAAGCCCCGGGATTCGACCGTCCCGGGGCTTCGTGCACTTCGCTGACCGCCCCGTTCAACGAGCGCCGGGCGGCGGGGTCACGCCGGGGAGCCCGCGAGCCTGCTCACGATGACCGCCGCGGCCGCCGCGGCGGTCATCAGGGCGCGGCGCACGGGGCGGCGGACGGAGGCGAGGGGGGAGGTGGCCATGGGGAGGGGTCCGTTCGGCGTTGCGTGCCCGTCCGGCGCGCGGGGCGCGGTACGGGGCGTGGTCGACAGGGGGTGCGGAGCCGGGCGGCCGCCCGGCACGCTCGGTCCGATCCTGATCCCGGCCGGTGAACGGGCCGTGCACCGCCGGTGTACGGCCCGACCGGTTCGGGTGGCGATCCCGACCGCCGTGCGGGGCCTTCAGCCGACCCCGGGTTCCCCGGCGGCGGTGACGACCACCGCGAGGTCGGTGCCCGCGTGCAGGAGCGCCACCGTCCGGGCGGCGATCTGCTCCAGCCGCCGCCCCAGGACCTGCTCCGTCCGCGTCAGGCCGCCCGGCCCGGCCAGGGAGCCCATCACCTCCCGGACCGCGGGGACGCCGTACCCGCAGCTCCGCAGGGCCGCGACGATCCGGGCCGCCGCGACGGCGGGGGGCCCGTAGCGGCGTGCGCGCAACGAGGTGACGCGCTCCGGGTGGACGAGTCCCTCCTGCTCCCAGAACCGCAGGGCCGACGCCCGGACGCCCAGCGCCCCGGCCAGCTCGGTGATCGTCATCGCGTCGCCGTCGTCCCGGTCCCGGTCGCCGTCGCCGTCGCCGTCGGCCGGGCGGGCTCCGGGCTCGGCCCGGATCGCGTGCACCGCCGCCAGGGCGCGCAGGGCCTCCTCCCGCTCCCGGGCCAGGCGGACGTGGACCCCGCCGACCGCCGCGGCCGCCTCGGCGAGGGTCCCGCCGCGCAGTCCGGCCAGCATCCGGCGGGCCCCCACGGGTCCGGCGGCCGCCGCGAGCCCCCGGTAGGCGCGCAGCGCGTGCACGTGCACGGCGGTGTAGGACCGGTAGCCGTTGGCGGAGCGGGCGGCGGGCGGGATGACTCCGAGCCGTTCCAGGTCGCGCACCTGCTGTACCGAGTAGCCCGACTCCCCGGCCACCTCGACGGTGCGCATCGTCCGCTCGTCCATCGGCGCCAACCCCACACAAGCACTTGAAGGTGATCCTCGAACCATGAGTACGGACACGAGTATGGAACAGATCGTCGCGACCGTGCGGGCCTTCGCCGGCGCGCACGTCAACCGCCCCGAACCGGGGGACGGGTCGCCCGAGGCGGCCTGGGGGGACGTGTTCTTCTTCTACGCCCCCGACGGGCACCCGCCGCGCAACGCGCAGCCCTACGCGACGATCGTCACCAAGGACCATCCCGGCGACGCGGCGGGCGACCTCGACCCGCCGGGCCGCTGGCGCGTCAGCATCCACGTCGGCCGTGCGGCGTTCCGCGAGCTCACGGGCGAGGAGCCGGACGCGCTGGTCCGGCCCCGCGACCACGCGGCCGCCGACGCCGTGGCCCCGCACCCGGTGTACGGGCCGTACGGCTGGATCGCGGTGGTCAATCCGGCCGCGCGGACGGCGGACACCGTGCTCGGGCTCCTGCGGGCGGCACACGACGCCGCCCGCGGCCGGTTCGAGCGCCGCCACGGGACCGCGTAGAGGTGGCCGCCCCTGCGGGGTAGGGCACAAGCTGATGTGGGGTACACGCGCCGCGAACCGGCCCGCCCGGCCGGGGCCCGCGTACCGCCCGTCTTCCCGAAGGGGACCTCCATGTCAGCTCGGACCTCCAGGACCGCCGCCCACGCCCGTACCCGTACGCGTACCCGTACGGGGCTCAGGGGGCGGGTGGCGGCGCTCGGCGCGGTCACCGTCCTGTGCGCGGCCGCGACGAGCACCGGCGCCGCCCAGGCCATCGTGGGCGGGAGCGACTCCAGCGAGCCGTACCCGTTCATGGTGTCGATCCCGATGGCCTTCCCCGACGGGACGAAGACGGTCGACGGCGTGTGCGGCGGCGCGCTGATCGCGCCCGAGTGGGTGGTGACCGCCGCGCACTGCGCGCAGGACGGACCGTTCGCGCACCCGGCCGGGACGGTCCGGATCGGGAGCGAGGACCGGCATTCCGGCGGTTCGGTGCGCAGGATCGTCGGGAAGGCCGTTCATCCCGGTTACGACGGGCAGGACGGCCGTTCGCACGACGACATCGCGCTGCTCCGGCTGGACCGCCCGGCCCCGCAGCGGCCGATCGCCCTCGCCGACCGCGCGCCCCGGGTCGGCGCCGCCACCCGCGTGCTCGGCTTCGGCACCGTCGTGGACGCGCGGGACGTCCAGGAGTGGATGTTCTCCGAGCGCCTCCAGGAGCTGGACACCCGTGTCGCCGCGACCGGCGACTGCCTGGGTGTCAAGGCCCCGGGGGAGCTGTGCACCACCAGCCGCGTCCCCGGTGCGATGGCGTGCAACGGAGACTCCGGCGGTCCGCAGATCCAGCGGATCGGGGGCCGCTGGGAGCTCGTCGGGGCCACGGCGGGCGACGGGGACTACGACGTCGACCCGGAATGCGGGGGCGGGCCCGGAGTCTGGACCTCGGTGTCGGCCTACAAGGACTGGATCAACGGCACGACGGCCGCGCACGGCTGACGGCGCGCCGGTGAACCGGCCCGGGGCGGGAACTGCCGTGACGCCCGGAACGTCCTGATGCCAGAGGGAAGCAGAAGTGCGCCCCGCGAAGACCGAAGAGACCGGAAGAACGCCGAAGAACGCCGAAGAACACCGAAGAACACCGAAGGGGAGACCGGATCGTGTGGACCGCAGGAAGTCGTCCGAGCCGCCGCGCCGTACTGACCGCCGGAATGGGGGCGGGGGCCGTGCTGGCCGGGGTCCCGTGGAGCGCGTCGGCCGCGGCCCCGGCGGCGCCCGCCGATGACGCCGGGGTCGGCCGCCGGCTGCGCGCCCTGGAGCGGGAGCACGGAGCCCGCCTGGGCGTGTTCGCCCGGGACACGGGCAGCGGGCGGACCGTGCTCCACCGGGCGGACGAGCTCTTCCCGATGTGCTCGGTCTTCAAGACGGTCGCCGTGGCCGCCGTCCTGCGCGATCTCGACCGGGACGGGGAGGTCCTGGCCCGGCGCGTCTTCTACACGGAACAGGACGTGAAGGACTCGGGCTTCGGCCCCGTCACGGGCCTGCCCGAGAACCTGGCGGGCGGCCTGACGGTGGAGCAGCTGTGCGCGGCGGCGATCTGCCAGAGCGACAACGCGGCGGCCAACCTGCTGCTGCGGCAACTGGGCGGCCCGCAGGCCGTGACCCGGTTCTGCCGGTCCCTGGGGGACCGGTTCACCCGGCTCGACCGCTGGGAGCCCGAGCTGAACACGGCGGAGCCCGGCCGGGTGACGGACACCACCACGCCCCGGGCCATCGCCGGGACCTATGCCGCACTGGCCCTCGGGGACGCGCTCGCCCCCCGTGACCGGGAGCGGCTGACGGGGTGGCTGCTGGCCAACACGACCAGCACCGAGCGCTTCCGCAAGGGACTGCCCGCCGACTGGATCCTGGCCGACAAGACCGGCGGGGGTGACTACGGCACGAACAACGACGCCGGGATCACCTGGCCCCCGCACCGCCCGCCCCTCGTGATGACCGTCCTGACCACCCACGACCGCCCCGACGCCACCGCCGACAACCCGCTCGTGGCCGAGACCGCCGCGCTGCTGGCGGCCGCGCTGTCCTGATCCCGGCGGCCCGGCCCCGCCGGGCCGCCGTTCGTGGCATCTCCCGCAATCTCCCGCAATCTTGCGGAACCGATTCTGCGTCGGCTCGTTGAAGGGCTGGGTGCACCCGCCGCCCCGGGCCCTCCGTTCCCCGGGGCGGCTTCCGTGCCTCAGGGGCGCGCGAGCCGGGCGCGCAGGGCCTCCGCGTCCGGGAGGAACCAGAGCTGCGTGCCGCGGTTGCTCTCGCGGACGAAGTCCCGCAGGGAGTCACTGGCTTCGACGTGGTGCGAGATGTCTCCGACCACGGCCAGCCCCATCCGGTAGTTGACGAACTTCTGGACGATGTCCCCGGCCAGCCGGGTGCGCAGCCGGAAGAAGTCCTCCGAGAGACAGGCGGCCGGCAGCAGGACCCACTCCGCGCCCCGGTACCAGCCCTCGCCGATGAGGTCGGTCGCATCGCGCTCGTCGCGGACGGGCGCGCCGTCGGGCGGCCGGACGAGCACGGGCGTACCGGCGAGGGTCTCGATGGTGTCGGTCATGGGGGCCGGTTCCTTTCTCCGGAGGTGCGGGCGGGCGTGCGTCACAGGTCGTCGACCACCGCGTCGATGAGGCGCAGGAGTTCGGCCGTGGTGTCCAGGCCGCCCAGGACGATGATCTTGAGGGTGGCCCGCTCCGCGTCGTGGACGGTCTCGACGCGCAGCCGGTCGGATTCCCCGCGCCCCGGTACGTTGCCGTGCCGGCCGGTGGCGGCGGCCATGATCAGGTTGGTCAGGCGGCCCACGGCCCCGGGGTCGATCCCGTCGATCTGGACGATGCCGGACACCTCGGTGTGGCGCGCGCGGCGGGCGGGCGACGGGGCGGGGAGACCGGTGAAGGCCTCCAGGTCCTCGTGCGTGATCCGGTACTGCCGCCCGACGCGGGTGGCCTTCAGCCGCCCATCCCGTACGTAGCCCCGGACGGTCCGGACGTGCAGTCCGAGCTGGTCCGCCACCTGGTCCACCGAGTAGTAGAGCTGCCGTCCCACGCCGTTCCCCCGCACCATTCCGGTCGCCCGTCCCGCATTCTTACCCTTGACGTCCCTCAAAGTACCTCAAGTATGGGAGCCGAAGGAAGTTTAGGGAGTCTTCGGCAGGAAGTTCGCGGCCTTCAGGGCGAGCTGCCGGGCCAGGTACTCCTCGGCGTCGTCCGGACGCATCCGCGCGAGGGCGACCAGCCCGGTGATCACCGTGTCCGCCACCTCGGCCTGGACGTCGGCCCAGTCGTGGCTGAACCCCTTGCGCGGGTTGCTGCCGCGGACGCCGATGACGGCCTGGGCCGCCTCGCCGAATTCCTCACCGATCTTGAGGACTTGCAGGGTCCACTGTTCCTCCTGCGACAGGCCCCGTTCCTCGGCGCGTGCCTGGAAGGTCCTGGCGAGCTCCCCGATGACGTTCCACACGTTCTCCACGGTCGTTCCCCTTCTCCGACGGGCGTACGGGCGGGCGCGAGGTGCGCACCGGCACCCTCGATGGTCAACGAGGCGGGCGCGAAGCGGTGTTGCCGTCCGGGTGGCCGGAACCCGGGGGCGGTGCACGGGTGACCTCCGGTCGCGTCACGGCGCAGCTCCGTTGACAGTCCACCGGCCACGTGCGAAAACAGCAGTAGGCCTCCTCGGCCCACGTGCCCTCCCTCGACGTACGACTCCGTCCCGGTCTCCGCCTCGGTCCCGCTCGCCACCGCGCCGGGCCCGCCGGGCGTGCCGAGTGTGCCGCGTCCGATCCACCGCCCCGCACCTGGCGGCCGTACCGCCGTCCAGGGCACGTCAACCGCATTCCGTGAACGAACGGCTCCTCCATGACCTTGCTTCCCGCGTCGCGTGTCCCCGGACGGACCTGGACGGTCCGCCTGACGGGCCACTCGGACCACACCGTCTCCGTGACCTGCAGCACCGGGGCCTGCCGGATGCCGCCCCGCTCCAAGGACACCGCGGCCATGCGGCGCTTCGCCGCCGAGCACATCCGGGCGCACGGCCGGCTCGCCACCGTGCGCCCCAACGCCGCCTGCGCCTGCCGGGCCGCCGAGTGCGCCTTCCACGAGGACACCCGGGCGTCCTGTACCGGGGTGCCGCTGCTCATCCTCGTCCACAACCCCGCGGTGGGGCAGGTCTGGACGCTCGCCGAGGTCTGCCAGGCCTGTGCGTCCCTGATCCACCACATCACCATCCTGGGGCGCGCCCAGGGCCCGTCGGGCGCGCGCACCGGCCCGGCGGCTCCCGTGCAGCCGGCCGCCGCCGCACCGGTCGCCCCCCAACGCGTGGCCGTGGCGGGCGGCTTCTCGTCCCCCGAGGCCGCCCCCGAAGCCGTCGCACGCCGCCGCCCCCACCGGGGCGGGCCCCGTCGCGCCCGCTGACCGTCCGGGGCCGCCGACCGTCCGGGCCCCTACGGGCGGGTGGCGGTGACCAGGTAGTAGTCCAGGATCCGCTGCTCCCAGGCGGTCAGGAAGTTGCGCGGCCAGGTACCCGGCTCCCAGAGGCGGGAGAGCCAGCGGTCCCAGCCGGGCCAGACCTGCGCTCCGATCGAGCGGGCCCGGACGTCCACCAGGCCGTGGTCCGTCAGGGCGTCGGTCAGCCGGGCGACGGGCCGGGCGATGTCCAGGCCGCTGGCGAACGAATCGAGCAGCCCGGCCAGCCGTTCGGCGTGACCGGGGGCACCGTCGACGGTGAAGAAGCTCGCGACGGCCACCCGGCCGCCGGGCCGCAGCACCCGGGCGGCCTCCCGGGCGAAGGCGGACAGGTCCGGGAAGTGCTGGGCGGCCTCGACGCTGTACAGGCAGTCGAACTCCCCGTCGGCCAGGGGCAGGCCCTCGGCCGCGCCCAGCACGAACCGCAGCCGCTCCGGCCCCGCCGCCAGCAGCGCCGCGTTGGCCCCGCGGGCCCGTTCCAGCTGCTGGGGGTGGATGTCGACCCCGGTGACGGTCCGCGGCCCGTACTCCTCCAGGGCGAGCGCGCAGCCGAGCCCCAGACCGCAGCCGACCTCCACGGCCCGGCCGCCCCCGGGGGCGGCGGCGTCCAGCACCTGCCGGTAGAGGTCCTGTTCGCTGCGGATCCGGTCGGCCGGCGACAGCGGGTCCGCCAGGTCGACGGAGGCCCAGTACCCGAAGTTGATGAACCCGCCCGCGAAGACGGGAACGGCACTGAGATCGGCCGGACCGTACGTGTCCCACACCGCGGGCGGCACCGCCGGCACCGCCTCGCCCCGAGCGTCACCCGTCAACGTCCCGTCACCTCCTCGCACTCCGGTGACGGACGGCCCCGTACCGGTACCCCAGTGTGACGCGGCGGCGCCCCGTCGCGACAGAGCGCCGCCCCGGCGTCCGGCGCGCCACCGCCAGGCGGCTTCCGGGCCGGGGCGCCGGACTCGTGGCCGGTTGTCATGCATAGGATCGGTGGCCTGCCGACGGGGGAGAATTCGAAATGCCAGACGAATCCGGCCAACTGTGGGGCCGTGGGGACACGGCCTTGACGGACCAGCAGGTGGGCACACGGCTCAACGGGGCGCCCGGCCCGGGTCAGAGCCCGATGGGGCCGTACGCGCCGGGCAAGGGTCCCACGGGGCCCTTCGTCCCGGGATCGCCGGGATCCCCGGCATCGCCGGGCGGGGCCCCGGACTTCGCCTCCTCGCCCGCGGAGAAGAAGGCCGCCGCCACGACGATCGAGAACGAACTCCAGCCCGACACCAAGAAGGCCGCCGGACACGCCGACACCACCACCGAGACCGCCCGCAAGGGCTTCGACGGCTGGGAAACCGCCGCCGGACTGAAGACCGTCGCCGACACGTGGGACCAGCAGGTGAAGACCCTCATGGGGCGCCTGGCGGGCGAGAAGAGCGCACTGCGCGGGGCGAACTCCCTCATCACCGGCAACGACACCGGGCTGCGCAGCCAGTTCCTGACGTCCCCGTCGAAGCTGAACGGCCTGTAGGGGGAATCATGGCGCTGAAGTACCACGAGGTCATGAACACCGACCTGGGCCTGCTCGGCACGGCCGCCGCCAAGTGGGACTCCATGGCGGGCGAGCTGAAGAAGGTCGAGACCCGCTACGGCGAATCCGTCCAGAAGATCACCATGGGACCGGACTGGTCCGGCGTCAGCGCCGGTACCGCGCACACCAGTTTCAAGGCGACCCGCTACGAGTACACCGCCGCCCAGAGCCAGGCCAAGGCCATCGCCAGCCTGCTGCGCGACGCCCACGAGGGCTTCACCGACCTCAGGAAGAAGCTGGAGAGCGCCCGCGCCGACGCCGTCGCCGCCGGGATGACCGTCTCCGAACAGGGACACGTCGCCTTCGACTACGCACGGCTCACCCCGTCCGAGCGCAGCGCCTACCACCACGACCCCGACGGGCAGAAGGCGATCGGCGAGGCCGTCGGAGCGTGGCAGAAGCACCTCGACGACCGGGTGAGCGCCGTCAGCGAGCTCGACGTACACGTGCGGGCGGCGCTGAGCGCCGCCGTCGTCGACAGCAACCGCGACGCCCTCGGCAAGGGCGCCGACGAGACGCTGACCGGCTTCAACGCCCACCCCGAGGGCGACCTCGCGAAGGCCCCGAAGACCCTGCCCGGCGATCCGGGCACACCGGGGAAGAGCGACCCCACCACGGTGACCGGACCCGACGCGGGCTTCTCCGTCAGCGGAACCAAGTACGGCAAGGAAGGCTCCGTCAAGGCGTACGCGGACCTCTTCCACGCCACGGCCAAGGGATCGGTGACCGACGGACGCTGGACGCTCTCCGGCGTCGACGACATGTACGCCGGAGCCCGGGCCAGCGCCAACTGGGGCTTCACCGACCAGGGCGTCTCCGGCAAGGCCGAGGCCTCCGCGGGCATCAGGGCGCTGACCGAGGGCCGCGTCGAGTACGGTCAGATCGGCGGCTACGGACGGCTCGAAGGCTTCGCCGGAGGCGAGGCGTCCGTCAGCGCGAAGGCCACCAAGACCGAGGTCGGCGTCGGCGCGAAGGCCTTCGCCGGCGGCAAGATATCCGGCGCCACCGGCGTGGAGGCCGGTGGCATCGGCGTCGGTGTGACGGGCGAGGGCTGGGCGGGCGCGGGCGCGGAGGCCTCGTGGGGCGTCCGCAAGGACCCGGACACCGGCGCGTGGAAGATCGGCGGCAAGGCCGGACTCGCCCCGGGTCTCGGCGGCGCCGTCGGACTGGAGATCACCGTCGACCCGCACAAGGTCAGCGAGGCCGCCGGAGACGTCGCCGACTTCGTGGGCGACACCGCGGGCGACGTCAAGGACACCGTCGGCGGCTGGTTCGACTGACGGACCCGCCCCCGCACCCCGTACCCCTGCTGGAAGGAACACCCGACATGCCCACGGCACTGCCGGTACCGATCGAATTCCGTCTGCCCGAGGGCTGGCTCCCGGCCCGCGGCGACGTGGACCCCGGCGTGGCCTTCGCGGCGGTGCACCCGCACCCCGACTCCGGATTCGCCGCCAACATCACCATCGACGGCGGGTTCCCGCCCGAGGAGGCGAGCCTGGTCGAACTCGCCGACGAATCGGCGGAGCGGCTGCGCCAGGTCGCCGGCTCCGTCCGCCTCGTCCACCGGCGCGAGGCCGGGACCGCCGATTCGCCCGCGCTCACCCAGCGGCTCACCTTCAGCGCCGTCGCCGGGGGCGTCGCCCGCGACCTCGTCCAGTCCCAGGTCTACCTGGCGCTCGTCGACACCGCCGACCCGCACCGCAGGGCCGTGCTCCGGCTGGCCCTCACCGCCACCGCGGCCCAGCACGACGGCGTCCTGCCCGACTTCCAGGAGTTCGTGCGCAGCGTACGGCCCGACACCGGGGAAGGGGCCTAGCCATGGGCCGCCTCTGGGACGCGTACACGGGCACGAGGCGCCCGGACCCCGCCGTACGGGCGGTCACGACCACCGAACTGCGCGAGGTGCTGCTCGCCGTGGGCGCCGGGGACGTGCCGTTCACCGTCGGCGAGGCCGGGGGGCACGGGGCCGACCTGGTGGCGTCGTGGCAGGTGACGGAACCCCCGACGGGTTCCGGAGCGGCCCGCCGGCAGGTCGAGCGCACCTTCCGGATCTGGCTGCGGCTGGTCCCCGGGGAGCGCGAGGTGCGCGCGGCGGACGAACAGTGGGCCGTGACGCGGGCCGGCGCCCCGCCCGGCCGGACCGTGCAGCGCGAACACGGCCGCGGTCCCATCCGGCGGGTGCACAAGGAGTGGTCCTACGAGCGCGGTCCCGACGGAACCCGGCAGAAGGTGGTCTCCTTCGACCTGCACGTCACCCGGGACATGAAGAACCCGCTCCGCGACGCCGTCCTCGCCGCCGGCTGGACCTGGCACGGGGTGCGCAAGTGCTGACGCGGGCGGCCCGTGCTCAGGCCCCGCCGGTGAACGGCCAGGCTTCGATGTCCCGGTAGTGGATCGGCCCCGGTCCGCGCCCCACGTTGCTGCCGACCAGGTGCAGCCGCTCCGCCTCCCAGGGCCGCCCCGTGAACCCGGCCAGCCCGGCGGCCGCCTCCACCGCACAGGAGGGGGTGTCCCGACGGGACCGGGCCAGGGTCAGATGGGGCCGCAGCGGCCGCCCCTGGAAGACGACCCCGCACTCCCCGACCAGGGTCCGCACCGCGTCGGCCAGCCCGTGCAGCCCCGCGAGGTCCCCGTCGATCCCGCTCCACAGCACCCGCTCGTCGAAGTGGCCGCCGCCGCGCAGCGCCAGGGACAACGGGCGCCGCCCGGCCGCGAGTCGCGCCAGCGGCGGCCGCAGCAGCGCGACGGTGGACACCGGCAGCTCCCCGAGGAACGCCAGCGTGATGTGCCAGTCCTCGATCCGGTTCCACCGCATGCGCGGATGCGCCTCGTACGCGGGACGCAGCTCCTCGGCCAGCTCGTCCTTCGCCGCGTCGGGCGGAGCGAGGGCGATGAACAGCCGGACGGTCGGGCTCTGCGGCGGCCCGGCCACCGGGGACGTCCTGTCGTGCTCGGGTGCTTCAGTCATCTTCTGTTCCGTACGTGCCGTGCTGCCGTCCAGCGCGGGGCGGGGCGGGCGCCGGTAGCGCGATCGACCGCAGGAGTCTACCGGCCCCCCGCCACGGCCGGACGGCAGCGGGCCCCGGGCCCTTGGTCCCCGGGGTCGGGGCGAACGGCCCGCGGAGTGGCCCGCCGGACGGGTGTGCAATGGAACGAGAGGCCGGCGAAGGGGCCGGGCCCGTGGCGGAGGGTCGTCGTGAAGGTCGTGGTGAAGGAAGAGAAGCGCGGATTCTGCACCCTGTGCAAGTCCCGCTGCGGTGCGGTCTACACCATCGAGGACGGCCGGCTCACCGGCGTCCGCCCCGATCCCGACCACCCCACCGGCGCGGCGATGTGTCCCAAGGGGCGCTCCGCCCCGGAGATCGCGCACAGCACCCGACGGCTCACCACCCCGCTGCGCCGGACGAACCCCAAGACGGACCCCGACCCCGGCTGGGTGCCGGTCTCGTGGGACGAGGCCATGGACGAGATCGCCGCCCGCCTCGGAGCCATCGCCGCCGCCGACGGGCCCGAGGCGGTCGCGTTCGCCGTCGCCACCCCCTCGGGCACGATGGTCTCGGACGCCACCGAGTGGATCGAACGCCTCGTACGGCTCTTCGGCAGCCCGAACACCGTCTACAGCGCCGAAATCTGCAACTGGCACAAGGACTCCGCCCACGCCTTCACCTTCGGCACCCCGCTGCCCCCGCCCGACTACGCCGCCGCCGGCCTCGCCCTGTTGTGGGGCTTCAACCCGGCCAAGACCTGGCTGGCCCAGTCCACCGCCATCGCCACCGCCCAGAGCCGCGGCATGAAGCTGGCCGTCGTCGACCCGCGCCGCTCCACCAGCGCCCTGCGCGCCGACCGCTGGCTGCGGGTGCGCCCCGGCACCGACGCCGCGCTCGCCCTGGGCCTCGCCCACCTGCTCATCGAGGACGACGGGTACGACGACGCGTTCGTCCGGGCCTGGACCAACGGGCCGCTCCTCGTCCGCGCCGACACCGGCCGCTTCCTGCGCGCCCGGGACCTGCCCGGGCAGGACCCGGCCGGCCCGGGCTTCGCCGTCTTCGACGAGGAGCGCGGCCGGGCCGAGGCGTACGACACCGCCCGCGCGGCCCGCCGCCCCGAACGCTTCGCCCTGCGCGGAGTCCGGCCGATCACGCTCCGGGACGGTTCCGTCATCGGCTGCGAGCCCGCCTTCGCGCACTACGCGCGGGCCTGCGCCGCCTGGCCGCCCGCCCGGGTCGCGGCCACGACCTGGATCCCCGAGCGGGAGGTCCGGGCGCTGGCCGCGGAGATCGCCGCCGCCCCGTCGGTGACGTACTACGGCTGGACCGGCGTCGGGCAGAGCGCCAACGCCACCCAGACCGAGCGCGCCCTGGCCACCCTCTACGCGCTGACCGGTTCGTACGACGCGCCGGGCGGCAACCGGGTCGCCCCCGCCCCGCCCTACCGCGCCGCGTCCAGCCCACATCTGATCGCCCCCGGGCAGCGGGCCAAGGCCCTCGGCCTCGACCGGCACCCGCTCGGCCCGCCCGCGTCCGGCTACGTCAACGCGGGCGACCTGTGCACCGCCGTGGAGACCGGACGCCCGTACCCGGTCCGGGCGCTGATCGGCTTCGGCTCCAACCTGGTCGTCGCCCAGCCCGGCTCCGACCGCACCGCGCGGGCCCTGCGCACCCTCGACTTCCAGGTCCACCTCGACCTGTTCCACAACCCGACCTCCGCCAGCGCCGACATCGTCCTGCCCGTGAACAGCGCGTACGAGCACGAGGCCCTGCGGTTCGGCTTCGAGGCCGGCCACCGGGCGCAGGAGCAGGTACAGCTGCGCCCGCGCATGGTGGAGCCGCAGGGGGAGTCCCGCAGCGACACCGAGGTCGTCTTCGACCTGGCCCGCCGCCTCGGGCTGGGCGCGGAGTTCTTCGACGGGGACATCGAGGCGGCCTGGAACTGGCAGCTCGAACCCCTGGGCCTGACCACGGAGGAACTGCGCGCCCACCCCGGCGGGATCCGCGTCCCGCGCCCCGACACCCCGCGCGGCTACGCGGCCCCGGCCGCTCCGGCGGCGCCGCCCGCGCCGGCCGCACCCTGCGGGTCGGCCGCTGCGGCCGCCGTCCCGACCGGAGCCGCCGGAGCCGCCGGAGCCGCCGGGTCCGTCTCCGGGGACGGGTCCGTCTCCGGGGACGGGTCCGTCTCCGGGGACGGGCCCGTGGCCGGGTTCGCCACGCCCACCCGCCGCGTCGAGCTCTACTCGCAGCGACTCCTGGAACACGGCTACCCGCCCGTCCCCGAGCACCGTGACCCCGCCCCCACCACCCCCGCCTTCCCCCTCGTCCTGACCTGCGCCAAGCACGGGTACTACCTCCACAGCCAGCACCGCTCCGTGTCCTCGCTGCGCCGCCGCGCAGCCGACCCGGCGGTCGACCTCCACCCCGCCACCGCCGCGGCCCGCGGCATCGCCGAGGGACAGTGGACCGAGGTCAGCACCCCGCTCGGATCCATCCGCCTGCGCGCCCGCTTCGACGCCTCCCTCCACCCCGGCGTCGTCGTCGGCGAGTACGGCTGGTGGCAGGACGCCCCGGACCTGGCCCTGCCCGGCGCCGACCCGACGGGCCCCGGCGGGAGCAACTTCAACCGGCTCGTGGGACACACGGTCACCGACCCGCTCAGCGGCTCGGCGCCGCTGCGCGCCGCCGCCTGCGAGATCCGCCCCGCCCCCGCCGACGGGGCCTGGCCGGGCACCCGCCCCTTCACCGTCACCGCCCTCGACGAGGCCGGCCCCGCGGTGCTCGCCGTGCGCGTGGAACCCTGTGACGGCGGGCCCCTGCCCGACCACCGCCCCGGTCAGCACGTGAGCGTGCGGGCCGAGGGGCCGGACGGCGGCCCCCGGGACGCCGCCGGGGCACGCTGCTACTCCCTGACCGGCCCCGCCGTCGAACCCGGCCGCACCGGCTACCGGTTCGCCGTGCGCCACGTCCCCGGCGGAAGCTTCTCCACCCTCGTCCACGAGGGGCTGCGGGTCGGCGACCGGCTTCACCTCGGGACCCCCTCCGGGGTGTTCGCCGTACCCACCCACACCGGCCGGCCGGTGGTCCTCCTCGCGGGCGGCATCGGCGTCACCCCCTTCCTCGGGTACCTGGAGACCCTCGCCCGCACCGGCGGCACCGTCCCCGAGGTCGTCCTGCACCACGGCAACGCCAGTGCGGCCGACCACCCCTTCCGCGAGCGGCTGCGGGAGCTGGCCGCCCGGATTCCCGCGCTGCGCGTCATCGGCCACCACACCGACCCGGCCGGCCGCGCCCACGGCCGGACCGGCCGGATCACGGCCGCCGACATCGACGCGGACCTCATCGGCCGCCGCGCCCGCTTCTACCTCTGCGGCCCCGAGCCGATGCTGCGTTCCCTCACCGAAGGCCTCGTGGAGCGCGGCGTACCCCGCTTCGAGATCTTCAGCGAGAAGTTCCGCGCCGCACCCCGCGAGCCGGACCTCCCCGACGACGCCGCCTTCACGGTCCGCTTCGCCCGCTCCGGACGCGAAGTCACCTGGCGCAAGGACGACGGCACCCTCCTCGCCCTCGGCGAGGCCGCGGGCGTCGCGATGCCCAGCGGCTGCCGGGTGGGCCAGTGCGAGAGCTGCGCCCGCACCCTCCTCGAAGGGCGGGTGACCCATCTGGTCACCCCGTCCGACGACCTTCCCGACACGGACGTACTGACCTGCCAGTCCGTGCCCGCCTGCGATCTCGTCCTCGACGCCTGACCGGCGCCGGGGGCCGCGCCGTCTCCCGTCTCCCCCTATCCGGGTGATCGAACTGGCGGGCGGCGCGGTGTACGGCCTTCTCGTGCAGGCTGGCAGCTCCACGGGCGCCGGCCCCCGAGCACCGAAGGAACCACCATGAGCAACCCGTACCCCGGCCAGTACCCGCCCCCGCCCTACGGACACCCCGTCCCCCCTCAGCCCCCGAAGAAGAACAGCGTCGGCAAGATCATCGGAATCGGTTGCGGCGGCCTGGTCGGCCTCTCGGTCCTCCTCGCGGCCTGTGGCGCGCTCATGGCGGGCGGCGACGCGGTCAAGGACGGCGAGGCCAAGGGCCGGAAGGCGGCCGCGGCGCCGCCCGCCGCGGACCCCGCCGGGCCCGACCCGCTCCCGGCTCCGGTGAAGGCCGCCGCGCCGGAGGTGGAACTGACCGCCTCGACGGCGGAGTTCAGGCCCACCCTCCTTTCCGAGGGCCGTGACTTCACGTCCGTCCGGGTCACGGTGACGAACAACGGTGACGAGGAAGTGAGCGTGAACGTGCTCTACTTCGAGGTCACCGCGCAGGACGGGACGCGCAGGAGCGCCGAACTGGCCGCGGCCGAGGACCAGATCGACACCGTCCAGCTCGCCAGGGGCGAGAAGGTCACCGGCACCGTCACCGTGAAGGGCAAGCTGGCGGCGAAGACCGTCCACTTCAAGAACGGCCTGCTCGGCAAGACGTACAGCGCCCCCGTCAGGTAGGGCGGGCCGGAGACTTCCCGGGAGGCCCGGTCCTACGGCCCGGTCTCCTTCCTCCGGCGCTCCGGCTGCGCACACGGGCACATCGAGCGCTTCCTGCCCGCGCTCAGTCGCGCCGGAGCGGCGGCGGGTCGACGGGCGCGGCCAGCCGGGTGCTGAGCCTGAACCGCAGTTCGCCCGCCGCCCTCCTGACCACCTCGGGGCGAACGCCGTCGTCGAGCTCGCCGAGCAGGATCATCAGGGCCCGGGCCTCGTCGGCGCTGATCAGCTTCAGGCGGGGCTCGGTCACCCCGTCGAGGAACACGTCCAGCATCTCGTCCATGGGGAGCACAACGCGGCAGGGCGCCCCGACGTCACGACACCGCGCGGCCCCGCGCTCCCGCCGGCCGGTCCGCCCCCGGGACCCGGGGAAGAAATCTGCCACGGCGGTGGCAGATCGGCCGGGGAACTGCTGCTGATCTGCCACAACTGTGGCAGGGTCAGGTGTGGGCCCGGTGTGTGGGCCGGGTGTCCGTTCGGTGTGGTCCGTGCTGCTGGGAGTGTGACCGGTGACAGAAGCCTTATCCGTGCCCCCCGCCGTCCTGGACCGGATCGCCGACCTCGGCGCCCGGCTCGGGCGCGGCCGGCAGGAGGTGCTGGACCCCCGGGCGCTGAGCCTGGCCTCCGGCGTCCCCCTCGACGTGGTCCGGGAGCTGCTCCGGGGCCGGCCTGCCGGGGAGCCGGACATCCACCGCCGCTTCCGCCAGCGCCTCGACCTCCTGCACGACGCGCACCGCAAGGACAACGGCCGCAAGTACTCGCACGGCGAGATCGCCGCGCAGAGCGGCATCTCCCGCCAGCAGGTCCAGGCGCTGCTCGGCGGCGACCGGCGGCCCACGATGGACCACTGCTCGCGGCTGGAGAAGTTCTTCCGCCGCCCGGCCGGGTTCCTGCAGTCCGAGGACGCGGACGCGCTGGCGGGCGCGCTGGCCGAGGTCGAACAGGCGCTGCTGCGGGAATGGACGGCGCGCGACGCCGCCGCGTCCCTGTACGCCCGGCACGGCGTCGACGGAATCGCCCTGCGCGCGGCATTGCTGTCCGAGGGCGACCGTACGAGGCTGCTCCAGTGGCTCGACGCGTACATGACCGAGCGGTCGGCCGGAGAAAGCCCGGCGCGGGCTCCGGACATGGCCGCCGGTCCGCGCTGAGGGCCGCGGCGGGAGCGGGCGGCGGCACGGGGCGGCACGGGCGGCGGGCGATACCAGCGGGGTCAGGGCAGGCAGGACAGGGCAGAGCGGGGCCAGGGGAGAACGGCGTGTTCAAGCAGCGGGAGATCCGGCAGTCGGTAGGCGCCCTCGTGGGCGCGGTCAGCCACCTCGAGGCCCCGGTGCCGGGCGAGGAGATGTGCCGCGCGCTCTGCGAGGCGATGGGGGAGCGCCGCGCCCGGAAGATCGAGTTCCGTACCACCTCCTTCCCCCCGGGGACCGCCAGCGGGCTCGCCCTCGACCTCGGCGAGCGGGACCTCGTCGTGGTGGAAAAGCGGACCGTGCCCCTCCATCAGCTGATCATCACGGGCCACGAGCTGCGGCACCTGGAACTGGGCCACTGCCACCAGCGCGTCGCCGAGCGCTCGCTGGCCGCCCGGCTCCTGCGCCACGACGCCGACTTACAGCACGTCGTCGAGTCGGTGCTCGCCGTCGCGGGCCGTCAGAGTCCCGAACTCGTCGGTGAGGACGGCACGGCCGCCAGGAGCCACGCACGGCAGGAACAGGCCGCGGAACGCTACGGTCTGGAACTGGCCCACGCCGTACGGCACCTGCTGTCCGCCGGCGCCCCCCAGCTGCTCGACCGGGAGACGACCTCCGGCCGCATAGAGGTGGCCCTCGGCCACCTCGGTGAGCGTGGCTGACCGTGTTCGACGTGAACTCCTGCCTCCCCGTGGCACTGGGCGTCCTGGTCGGCCTGCTCAGGCTGCCCGCCCTGCTGCGCAACCCCCGTGACCCGCTGCTGCGGTCGGTGGGGGCGCTGCTGCTGACCGCCGTCGGGGTGTTCGTCTTCGCCGCCGTCCCGATGATCGCCAAGGTCAACGAGGTCACCGGCGTGCCGAACTTCGCGGCGCCCCTCGTCTACTCCCTGCTCACCGCCTGCGCCGGTTCGGGCCTCGTCCTGGTCATCAACTGGCGCGGCGGCCGGCCCGGACACATCCGGCGGGCGAAGCGCTGGTGCATCGGCGCCTACTGCGCCGTCTGCGCGGCGCTCTTCGCCCTGTTCGCCCTCGGCAGCGCCCCCGTGGAGCGGCTGCGGGACTTCGACACCTACTACTCCGGCAGCGCGTACCTCCGCGAGATGATCGTGCTCTACCTCCTGGTCCACACCGTCTCGGCGCTGCTGATGTCGTTCCTGTGCTGGCGCTGGCTGCGCGAGGTGACCGGTGAACTGCGCGTGGGCCTGGCCCTCATCGTGGTGGGCTACTCCCTCTCCGTCTGCTTCGACGTGTGCAAGTTCACCGCCATCGGTGCCCGTTGGGCGGGCCTGGACTGGGACTACCTCAGCACCGACCTGGCCCGCCCGTTCGGCACGGCCAGCGCCCCTTTCATCGCGTTCGGCTTCGGCCTGCCGCTCGTCGTCCAGCGTTTCCGGGGGCCCTGGCGGGAGTGGGTCCACTACCGCCAACTGGGCCCGCTGTCACGGCTGGTGGGCGGCCTGTCGGACGGCGCTCCCGCCGTCAGCGTGCCGCTGCTCGCCCCGGTGGGCGTACGCCGTCTCCAGCGCGAGTCCGCCATCCACGACGGACTGCTCACCCTCAACCCCTACTTCGACCTCGGCCTGCGCGCCCGCGTCCACGCCGCCGCGCTGGCCGCGGCCGGCCAGGCCGGCTCCGGCAGCGGCTCCGGCAGTGGCGGCGGCCGGGGTGCAGGAGGCGAGGGGGCCGCGGCCCTCGCGGACGCCGCCATGATCGTGGCCGCGGTCGAGGCGCTCCACGCGGATCCGGAGCGACGGGTCATCGCCGAGTCCCGGGTCCTCCAGGAGGGCACGAGCGAACACCACGAGCTGGTCCGCATCTCCCGCTCGCTGCCCACGGCCCGGCCGCCCCGGCCCCGATGGAAAACCCTGCCGAAGGCCCGTACGCACCCCGTGACGAGGCCGCTGCCCGCCGAGCGGGAGCACGCGTGATGGCCTGGAGACGCTCATGAGAGACATCTACTACTACCTCCCGGCCGCCGTGCTGCTGGTCGCCTTCGCCCTGCGCCTGCCCGGGTTCGTCCGGCACTGGCACGACCCGCTCGTCCGCTCGGTCGCCGTCGTGCTCCCCCTGGGCGCCGTCGTGTTCTTCTTCGCGGCCCCGGCGACCATCTCCCGGGTGAACCAGTTCACGGGCATCACCAACTTCTCCGCACCGCTCGTCTACATCATCCTCACGGCCGGGAGCGCGGGCCTCATCAACCTGACCATCATGTGGCGGGGAGGTCCCGAGGAGCGCCGCCGCGCCGCCACGCGATGGTGCGTCGGCGTGTACGGGGCGGTCATCGCCGCGCTGGTCACCCTGTTCGCCCTCGGCCACGCGTCCGACGAACGGCTGCGGGACTTCGACACCTACTACGCCACCGCCGCGTACCTGCGCGAGATGATCGTCCTCTACCTCCTCGCCCATGCGCTCGCCACCCTGGTGCTGGCCGTGCTGTGCTGGCGCTGGGCCCGCGAGGTCGCGGGCCTGCTGCGCGTCGGCCTGCTCCTCATCGTGACCGGTTCGCTGTTCAGCCTGGGGTACGCCGTCCTCAAGCTCGTCGCCGTCGGCGCCCGCTGGACCGGCCTCGACTGGGACTGGACCAGCACCACCTTCGCCCCGACGCTGGCCTCCCTGGCCACGCTGTGCCAGTGCGTCGGCTTCGCCCTGCCCTCGGTCAGCCAGGCGCTGGCCCGTGGGTGGCGCCAGTGGACCCAGTACCGCAGGCTCGGACCGCTGTGGCGGACCGCCCGCGCGATCACCCCGTACGAACTGGTCCCCATACCGTGGTGGTCCTCGCTGAGCCGCCGGCACCTCAGGCGGGTCTGCGACATCCGGGACGGCCTGCGGCTGCTGTCGCCCTACCTGGACCGTGACGGGGCGTCCGGCGGACCGGCTTTCGTGACCGGACCAGGAGCGCTCAAGCCGGAGGCGGAACGGCACGCCGCGCTGGTGATCGCGGCGTTCCGCGGCGCGCCCTCGACGGCGCACGGCGGGCTCGAAGCCCTGCTGGAGGGCGCCGACGAGGAGCTCGTCCGGCTCTCCGACGCCCTGCGCGCCACGGCGGCCCGCGCGCGGACCGGTGTGCCGCAGCCGGCCCAGGCACCGCCCCGGGCGGCCCTGCGCACGCAGATCCCGGCGCCGTGCGACCGGTGCGACGCGGGCGCGCCCTGCGATTCCCGGACCCCGCACGTCCTGCCGCGGACCGTTCCGCGCGCCGCCGGGCGCGCCCGCCCCGCCGAAACGGCCCCCGCCGACGGCCGCGCGACCTGAGCACGCCCCCGCGCACCCCCACCCCCCCGTCCCCCTTCCCCGCATCCACACACGGCCGCCGGCCGGCGGCCCCTGGAGAACGACCACATGAGTGACCCGAGCACCACCACCCCCACCCCCGGCGCGGTCCGCAGAAGGGCCGTCGTCATCGGCGGCAGCCTCGCCGGGATGCTGGCGGCGGCCGCGCTGCGCGACGCGGTCGACGAGGTGGTGGTCGTCGAGCGGGACGAACTGCCGCAGGGTCCGGCCGACCGCAAGGGCCTGCCCCAGGCGCACCACGCCCACATGTTCTGGAGCGGCGGCGTCCGTGCCGCCGAAGCCCTCCTGCCCGGCGTCACCGACCGCTGGCTCGCCGCCGGCGCCAACCGCATTCCCGTACCCAGCCACATGGTCGCCCTCAGCGCACAGGGCTGGTTCCGCCGCTGGGGCGCCGAGACGCACTTCGTGATCGGCTGCGGCCGGCCGCTCCTGGACTCCGTCGTACGGGACCTCGTTCGGGAGGGCGGGGGAGTGCGGTTCCTGCCGCACACCGCCGTCGAGGGACTCACGGGAATGGCCTCCCGCGTCACCGGGGTGCGCCTGCGGACGGCGGACGGCCGGACGCGGTGCCTGGAGGCGGACTTCGTCGTCGACGCGAGCGGACGCGGCTCCCGCGCCCCCCGCCACCTGGCGGAGCTCGGGGTGCCCGCGGTGCCCGAGCGGTCCCTGGACCTCGGCCTCGTGTACGCGACGCGCGTCTTCCGGGCCCCGCCGGAGGCCGCCGGCTTCCCCGTCATCAGCGTGCAGTCCGACCCGAGGAGCGGGAGCGCGGGACAGAGCGCCAGCATCCTCCCGGTGGAGGACGGCCGGTGGATCGTCACCGAGACGGGGACGCGGGCGGGGGAGCCGACGGCGGAACCGGGCGACTTCGCGCCCTTCGCGCGCGGGCTGCGCCACCCCCTGGTCGGCGACGTCATCTCCCACCTCGAACCCCTGACGGGCGTGACGGTCAGCCGCAGCACGCGCAACACCCGCCGCTACTTCGAGCGGGCCAGGGCCTGGCCGGAACGTTTCGTGGTGCTGGGCGACGCCCTCGCCGCCTTCAACCCCCTGTACGGGCACGGTATGTCCGTCGCCGCCCAGTGCGCGCTCGTCCTGCGCGACCTGGTCCGGCTCCGGGGCGTCGGCTCGCCCCGCCTCTCCCGCCGCGTCCAGCGGGCCGTGGCCGCGCCGGTGGCCGCGGCGTGGGACCTGGCCGTCGGACAGGACGTCTTCTACCCGGAGGTCCGCGGCGGCGCCCCGAGCCTCCGCGACCGGATCCTCGCCCGGTACGTGGACCGCCTGGTCGCCACCAGCTGCGGCAGCCTCGCCATGGTCCGGGACCTCACCGACGTCACCTCCCTCCAGGCCCCGCTCACGACCCTGGTCAGGCCCCGCGTCCTGCTGGGCGCCGTACGCGGCCCCCTGCTCCCGGCCCTGGACGCCCCGCAGCTCACCACCCGCGAACGCACCCTGCTGCGCGCGGACCACCCGCTCCCGTCGGCCCGCTGAGGTTCCTCAGGCGGTGGCGCCGGGCTGCGGGGTGGTGTCGATGACGGCCCACAGGCGGCGGCCGTCCCCGGCGCTGTCGGTGCCGCAGCCGGTCACCGTCCCCATCGCCGCGACGTCACCGAGCACACCGTCCGGACACCCCGCGGACGCGGGGGCGGTGCGGTGGCCGAGGACCAGGGCGAGCACCTGGCCGTCCCGGTCGCCGAGGTGCACGCTGACCCGCTTTCCGCCGCCGCCCGCCGCGCTGTCGACGAACAGCCGTACGGCCGTGGCCAGATCGCCGTCGTCGGCGACCGGCAGCCGCCAGGCGCGCACGGTCGCCACCGCCTGCCGGGCCGCCTTCGCGGCCGCCCACCGGTCGGCCGGGAAGGTCAGCGCCGCCGTCCTGCGGTCGCGGACCACCAGCCGGGGCGGCTTGCGCAGGTCCACGGCCGCGCCCTTCCCCGGCTGCGGTCGCGGCGCTTCCACGGGCCGTTTCGGGGGCGGCGGGGTCCTCGGGGGGTGGGTCGGCGGCACCTGGGGCCCCTTGGCGTCCGTGATCCCGGTCATGACCGGACAGGTTACGCCCCGGATCGGGTGCGTGACAGCCGGTCAGCGGAGCGCGGCGGCCCGCCGTGCACCCTCACGGCGGACGGGGAAGTCGCGGGAACCCGCCCCACCCGACCTGACCAGCGGGTTCCGGGAGAGGATGGCGGGACGCACGAGAGGGAGGGGGCGTGGTGGACGTGAGTGACGACCGGCTGCGGGATCAACAGGGCTACGAGGAACTGCTCGCCGTCATGGGGCTGGAGCCCGTGGGGACGTGGCGGCTGCCCGGCGTACGGGAGGCGGCCACGGCCCGCCGGCTGCTGGCGGCGGCGGCCGCGGAGCGCGAACCGGCCCCGGGGCCGGGCGCCGCCCCGCCCCCCGCGCCCGCACCGCCCGAGGCGGCGGCCGCGCTGGTCCTCGCCGGGGGACGGGAGTTCCTGCTGGCCTTCGAGGGGCCCCACGCGCCGCGCGGCTGCCGGGGCAGGGCCTGGCACCGGGTCCGGATACCGGCGGCCGACCCGGTCGCGGCCCTGGCCGCCCTCTTCCGCGCGGCGGACCCGGACCCGCGGGGCCTGCTCCTCGCCACCACGGACGGCGAAACCGTCGCCCGCGCGGCGTCCGGTCCCGGAGCCCCGGGGCTGCTGGTCGTCAGCGGGACGAGCGCGCGGATCGAGGCGGCGGCCCGGGCCGCGGCGCGGGAGAGCGAGGAGGAGAACGCGGCCGTCTGGGACGGCTTCCTCGCGTCCCTGACCGACATCGGCCCGGACGCCCGGCTCCGCGGCGCCTGGGCCGAAGGCCTCGTCGTGAATCCGGCCGCCCCCGAGCCCCTGCGCCGGGCCCTGGCGCGCGCCGAACCCTCGCTCATGTGGCTGCTCCCCCCGGACGCCCTGGTGGAGGCCGTTCTGGCGCACCCCGACCCGAGGGCCAGGATCCGGGCCGTCGAAATGCGGCCGTCCCTCCTCGCGGACGACTGGGACCGGCTGTTCCGCGCCGCGGGCACCGCACGCGAACGCAGCCTCCTGGCCATGATCGCCGCCGACGGCGGGGCCGTGCTGGCGGAGCGGACCTGCGCCCTGCTGGCCGCCGACCCGTCCGCCCGGGTCCGGGCCGAGGCCGCGCGGCTGGCGGGCCTGGCGGTCCGGCACAGCGTCGCCCTGGTCCAGGACCCGGACGCCGGGGTCCGGGCGGGGGCCTGCCGGCGCGCCTGGCCCGCGCTCCCGCCCGAGCGCCGTCGGGCCCTGCTCACCGACGAGGCCCCCGCGGTGCGGGCCCGGGCCCGGCTCGCCCAGTACCAGGAGGTACCGCTCTCCCTGGCGCAGTACGCGGGAGACGAGCCGGACGCTGAGGCCGTGGAAACCTGCCTCCTCGGCCCCGACCTGGTCGAACACCTGCTGGCCGGCGGCGACTGCGGCCTGCGCCGGGCCCTCGCCGCCAACCCCCGCCTCGACCCGCGCAGCGTGGCCCGGCTCGCCCGGGACCCCGACGACGGGGTGCGGCGCGCGGTGGCCGTCCGCGCCGACCTCACCGAGGAACAGCGGGCCGCGATCCGGGTGGACGTCGACCCGTCCGTCATCTCCCACGCCCTGCCCTGGGTCGTGGAGCGCCACGAGGACCCGGAGGCCATGCGGATGCTCGCGGCCTCCGCGCACCCGCTCGTGCGCCGGAGCGTGGCCCGGGCCCGGCGGCTCCCCCCGGACGTGGTCCAGCGGCTGGCCTGGGACCCCGACCGGGTCGTGCAGCTGTTCCTCGCGGAGTCCTGCGACGACGCCCCGGCGGAGATGCTGTTGCGGGTGTGGACCTGGTGGACCGGCAGCCTGTCGTCCCCCGGACGCCCCCGTACCCACCCCAACTTCCCCCGCGAGGGCCTCCTGCGGTACGCGGACGACCCGCACGGCCGGATGCGGCGACTCGCGCTCGACGACCCGCGGTCCGGCGCCGCACTCGTCGCCCGCTTCGCCCGCGACCGCGACCCGGAGGTCCGGCAGCGGGCCGCGGAGGACCCCCGCCTGCCCGTCGCCGAGGCGGCGCTGCTGGCCGAGGACCCGAGCGACTCCGTCCGTACGACGGTCCTGCTCTCCGCCCGCCTCCCCGCCCGCCTCCTCGTCGACCGCCTCCGCGCCCCGGACACGGCCGCCACCGCCGCCCGCAACCCCGGCCTCCCGCCCCGCGTCATGGCGGCGCTGGCGCTCCACCGCACGGGCGAGCCGGGGTGCCGTTGACATGGAGCGCACTCCAGCACCTAGCGTCCCGATCACACGAACCGATCGAGGAGGCCGCAGCATGACCGACATCTCCCGCACGTCCCCCCTGCCCGTCCGGCACCTGGGCGACCTTGCCGTTTCCGCGCAGGGCCTGGGCTGCATGGGCATGAGCCACGGCTACGGAGACTCCGATGACGCGCAGTCGGTCTCGACCCTCCACCGGGCCCTCGACCTCGGGGTGACGCTCCTCGACACCGCCGACTTCTACGGCGCCGGGCACAACGAGGAGCTGATCGGGCGGGCCGTTGCCGGGCGCCGCGACCAGGTGGTGCTGGCCACCAAGTTCGGCTTCGCCAACCGGCTCGGCGAGCCGACCCTGGTCCGGGGCGACGCCGCCTACGTCCGCCGGGCGTGCGAGGCGTCGCTGCGCAGGCTCGGAGTCGACCACATCGACCTCTACTACCAGCACCGCGTCGACCCCAAGGTGCCGATCGAGGAGACCGTCGGTGCGATGGCCGAACTGGTGCGGGCCGGCAAGGTCCGCCACCTCGGCCTCTCGGAGGCCGGGGCGAGCACCGTCCGGCGGGCGCACGCGGTGCATCCGATCGCGGCGTTGCAGAGCGAGTGGTCGCTGTGGACCCGGGACCTGGAGGCGGAGATCGCCCCGGTCTGCCGTGAACTCGGCATAGGCCTCGTCCCGTTCTCCCCGCTCGGGCGCGGCTTCCTGACGGGCCGGTACCGCTCGGTGGAGGGCCTGGCCGCGAGCGACGTGCGGCGCGGCCAGCCGCGCTTCGCCGACGGCAACCTGGAACGGAACCTGGCGATCGTCGCGAAGCTGGAGGAACGGGCGGCGGCGAAGGGGGTCACCGCCGGCCAGCTCGCCCTGGCCTGGCTCCAGCACCGGGGCGAGGACGTCGTGCCGATCCCCGGCACCCGCCGCCCGCGCCACCTGGAGGAGAACCTCGCCGCCCTGACCGTCGAGCTGTCCGCGCAGGACCTCGCCGCCATCGAGGCCGCCGCCCCGGCCGCGCACGTCGCGGGGACCCGCTACGACGCGACGAGCCTGGCCCACGTCAACAACTGACCGCCCGCCGGACCCGGCCCGGACCGCGGCCCCGGCCCCGGTCCGCTCGTCAGGCGATGCCGATGACGAACGAGGCCCGGTAGCCGGCGCCGTCGGGCACCGGGTCCAGGGTCAGCCGGGCGCCCTTCGCCGCGAAGCGGTCGTCGCGGGTGTTGGGGTGGGCGGGGGCCTTGCGCCGGGAGTACGGCTGGCGCGCGTAGATCGTTTTCAGCAGTTCTTCGGGCAGGAACAGCTGCGAGGAGACCTCGGCGCGCCGGCCCGTGCGCACCTTGAAGTGCACGTGCGGGGCGATGTGCGCGTACCAGCCCGGCACGATGGTCCGGAAGGACACGCGGCCCTGCCCGTCGGTGGTCTGGGTGCCGCGCAGGTAGGTGGCCCCGTCCTGCGAATAGAGGCCCGAGGCGTCGGCGTGCCAGATGTCCACGGCCGCCTCCGCCAGCGGCGCGCACCCCTTCGACGCCCGTACGACGTGCAGGTCCAGCCGCAGCGGCACCCCGACCCGGTCCTCGGTGACGTCGGAGCGGTGCCGGCTCTTCGGCGTGTAGTACGGACCCTCCCCGGTTTCGGCGGCCAGGACGCAGCCCGGTGACGGGCCGGAGGGCCCGGGCGTCCCCGCCCGTCCGGCCGGAGCCCGGCCTGCCGCCTCCGGGCCGCCGCCCGTCCGCGCGCAGGCCGACGCCAGCGCGGCGACGGCGGTGGTCGGGACGGCCAGCAGCAGCGTGCGCCGCCGGGAGTCCGTGGGGGAGGGGCGGTCGGGGCGGTCGGCGCCGGTCATGGCCAGCCTTTCACGGGGAGCGGGGCGGGAGCGGGGCGGAGCGGGGCCGGGGCGGGGCCACCGGTGCCCACCGGTGCCCACCGGTGCCCACCGGTGCCCACCGTGGCGCAGCCGGCCCCCCGTCCGCCCGGACACGCCGCCGCCCCGCACCGGATACCTCCCCCCGGCCGAGGCGCGGGGCGCCGAACGGGGGCGAACGCGGGAGGAACGGCGGCCGTGCCCGCGCTCCGTGGCGCGAAAGCGATCGCGGCCCCGTCCCCCCGACGCGTGGTCCCTATGCTGGCCGCATGCTCGACATACCTCTTTCAGTACTCGAAGTCGCGATGGTCCAGACGGACACCCGGGCCGCGGACACCCTGCGGGACACCACCGCCTTCGCCCAGGAAGCGGAACGGCTGGGCTACCACCGGATCTGGTACGCCGAGCACCACCACTCGCCCGCGATCGGCGCCTTCCCCCCGGTCGTGCTGACCGCCCACGCCGCGGCCTCGACCTCGTCGGTCCGTCTCGGATCGGGCGGCGTACTGGCCCCCAACCACGTCCCCCTCATGCTGGCGGAGCAGTTCGGGACGCTGGCCGCGCTGCACCCCGACCGCATCGACCTGGGCATCGGCCGCGGTCCCGGGACCTTCGACGAGGCCACGGCACGCGCGCTGCGCCGCGGAGCCGGACCGGTCACCGACGCCGAGTACGAGGCCGACGTGTCCGCGATCCTGTCCTTCCTCGTGGACGAGGTCGCGCTCGGTCCGCTGCCGGAGCCGTGGCTGCTGGCCTCCAGCCCGGCCGGCGCCGGGCTCGCCGCGGCGCTCGGTCTGCCGGTCGCCGTCGCCCACCACATCCGCCCGGACCACACCCGTGCCGTCCTGGAGCGCTACCGGGCGGACTTCACCCCCTCCCGCTGGTGCGAGCGGCCCCGGGTGCTGCTGTGCGTGGAGACGGTGTGCGCGCGGACGGAGCGGGAGGCGGCCCGGAGCATCGGGCCGATGGACGTCGTCAAGGCCGGGCTCCTCAAGGGCCGGAGCGAGGCCCCCTTCCCGACCCCCGCCGAGGCGGCCGCCCACGCCTTCACGGCCGACGAACGGCAGGCGCTGGCGGCCTTCCGGGCCCAGCAGGCCGTCGGAACGCCCGAGACCGTCGTGCACCGGCTGGCGCGGCTCGTCCGCGAGACCGGAGCGGACGAACTGATGCTGACCACGCCCGTCTACGACCTCGGCGCCCGTCTGCTCTCCCACCGCCTCGTCATGGAGCACCTCGGCAAGGAGCACCTCGGCAAGGAGAAGGAGGAGGAGTACGCGGAGCAGCCGTCCGCGGCCGACTGCTAGTTTGCGGTCGTGGACCTGTTCTCCCGTTCCTGGTCGGCCTTGCGCGCGGCGGTCGCCGCGCTCCCGGACGAGGACTTCGCACGGCCCTCGGGCTGTGCCGGATGGCTCGTCCGGGACCTGGTGTGCCATCTGGTCATCGACGCCCAGGACGTCCTGATCACCCTCGTCACCCCCGCCGACGCGGAACCGACCCGTGACGCGGTGACGTACTGGAACGTCTCGGCGGCCCCGCCGTCCGGCGACGACCCGCTCGACGCACTGATCGTCCGGCTGGCCGCCGCGTACGAGGACCCGGCGCTGCTGAGGTTCCACCTCGACGACGTCGGCTCCGCCGCCGGCCGCGCGGCCGCGCTCGCCGACCCGCAGCGCCGCGTCGCCACGCAGGACATGGTCCTCACCACCGGCGACTACCTCGGCGCGTACGTCCTGGAGTGGACGCTCCACCACCTCGACCTGGTCGCCCACCTCCCCGGCGCCGCCGGACCGCCCGCCGAGGGGCTCGCCCGGTCCCGGCGGATGCTGGAGACGATGGCCGCAACCGTCTTCCCGCCGTCGTTCTCCGACGCGGACGCCCTGCTGACCGGTACCGGACGGCGCGCCCCGACGGCCGGGGAGAAGGCCCGGCTGGGCCCGCTCGCCCCCCGGCTCCCCTTCGTCATCGGCTGACGGCCGTCCGGCCACCTCCGTCCGCCGCCTGCGCCACGAGCTCGGCGACGATCTCCGTGCCGAGTGCGTAGGCCGGCACGCCCGAGGTGATCAGCGCGGTCTCGGCGACCCCGATGAGGTCGGTCACGGTGGCCCCCGCGTGCAGCGCACCCCGGGCGTGCAGGCGGGCCGGATGGTCCCGGCCGAGGGAGAGGAGCTGCCCGAAGTGGACGAGCTGCTGCACCCGGGCGCCCAGCGGACTGTCGGTCAGCACGATGTGGCGCAGCGCCGCGAGCGCCTCCTCGGTGGCGAGCCGGTCGAAGGCCCCCGCCAGGCGCAGCCGCTCCTCGACACCGCGGGGGACGTGTCCGAGCGTGGCCCGGTAGCGGTCGCGCACGGCCTCCGCGCGCGGGGCCGTGGCCGTGGCGGTGGCCGGATCCGGGGTGGTGTCGTCCGTCATGACGCGACCCGCGCGATCGAGGCGCGCACGGCTTCCAGGGCGCCGTCCGGGAAGTCCACGGCCCCGCCGATCGCCGCGGCGGCGATCTCCGCCTCGGCGCTCTCCTCGATCGCCACCACCAGGTGGGCCGTGGCCGCCGAGTCCGGGCCGAACACCAGCAGGCCGTGATTGGCCAGCAGGGCGGCCGCGGTCGTCGGGCGCCGCTCCAGGACGCCGGCGATCCCGCGCACCGATACGTCGGACCCGCGCGGCCCCCACGGCACCACCGGGACCTCCTCGGCCTGCCCGAAGCGGAGCATCGGCTCGGTCCGGCAAGGCAGCGGCCGGTGGGCCACGGCGAAGGCCGTCGCGGCGGGCGAGTGCGTGTGGATGATCGCGCCCACGTCGGGGCGGGCGCGGTACACCGTGCTGTGCATGGCGATGATCTCGGCGCTGACGGAGCGCAGCTCGCCCCGCAGGACCCGGCCGTCGAGACCGACGGTCGCCAGGTCGCCGGGCCGCAGCCCGCGCACGAAGCCCGGCGTCAGCAGGAGCCGCCCGCCGTCCAGCCGGGCGCTCAGGTTGGCGTGCCCCGAGTGCGCCATCACCCCCGCCGCGAAGAGCAGCTCGGCGGCTCCGACGATCTCCTCGGCCCGCTCGTTCTCGTCCACCCGGTGTGCTCCGGTCATCGTGCCATCTCCCGCTCGGTTGCCGGCGACCGCTCGTCGGGCGCCGTCCACGTGCGGACCACTCTTCAACTTGAACTAAGGTTCAAGTCAAGTGCGGTGGAGGAGGCCAGTGCGAGAGGTGCGGGAGGTGCGAGAGGTGCGGGACGTGCTCATGACCATCGGCCGGCTGGCCGAGACGACCGGAGTGCCGGCTTCGGCCATCCGCTACTGGGAACGGCACGGCCTGCTGCCCCGGCCCGAACGCCAGGGCGGCCAGCGGCGCTACCCGGCGCAGGCGGCCCAGCGGATCGTGATGCTGCGCAAGTGCCAGCAGGCGGGACTGACCCTGGCCGAGATCCGCGAGTTCCAGCAGGAACGCTCGCGCAGGGCCGCGATGATCCGGGACAAGGTCGCCGAGATCGAACAGCGCATGGTCGACCTCGACCACGCGCACCAGTTGCTGACCCACGCCCTCCAGTGCGGGGAGGAGGACATCGTGGCGTGTCCGAAGTTCCGCGAGCAGATGGCTTCGTGGAGCGCGCCGGCCGCCGGGGGCGGCCCGGCCTGATCCCGGCGTGCCCGCATGGAGCACCGGCCGGGAGCCGTCGGCGCCGGGCGGGTATGTGTGCACGGGCCCGCGCCCCGCGGGCGCCACGTGCCGCGCACCCGGAAGAAGGAGCCCCCATGGAGACCGTCACCCTGAACAACGGTGTCGAGATGCCGGTCCTCGGCTTCGGCGTGTACCAGATCCCGCCCGCGCAGACCGAGCGGGCCGTCGCGGACGCCCTCGCCGCCGGGTACCGCTCCCTCGACACGGCGGCCGCGTACGGGAACGAGGAGGCCGTCGGACGTGCGATCCGCGGCAGCGGCATCCCGCGCGAGGAGCTCTTCGTCACCACCAAGCTCTGGATCTCCGACGCCGGGGAGGACAGGGCCGGGCGGGCCTTCGAGACCTCCCTGCGCAAGCTCGGCCTGGACCACCTCGACCTGTACCTGATCCACCAGCCGTACGGGGACGTGTACGGCTCCTGGCGCGCCATGGAGGGGCTCCAGCGCGAGGGCCGCGTCCGGGCCATCGGGGTCTCCAACTTCCACGGGGACCGGCTGGTGGACCTGATGGACCACAACGAGGTCGCCCCGGCCGTCAACCAGATCGAGACCCACCCCTTCCACCAGCGCACCGCCGATCAGGAGCTCATGCGCGGGCGCGGGGTGCAGATCGAGTCGTGGGGCCCCTTCGCGGAGGGCCGGGGCGACCTCTTCACCCACCCGGTGCTGACGCGGATCGCCGCCGCGCACGAGAAGTCCGTGGCGCAGGTCGTCCTGCGCTGGCTGGTGCAGCGGGGAGTGGTCGTGATTCCCAAGTCGGTCCGGCCGGAGCGGATGGCGGAGAACCTGGACGTCTTCGGCTTCCGGCTCACGGACGATCAGATGGACGCCGTGGCCGCCCTGGACACCGGGGCCTCGCTGTTCTTCGACCACCGCGACCCGGAGATGGTCAGCCGACTCGGAAACGTCACCCTGAATGTATGATTTCTACGTATTTGTATGAGTTGCCACGACAAGTGGTGACGCCGGCAACGGCCGGTCGTCGCCGTGACGCAGGAGGCGGCGCGTGCAGCTCGATGAATCCCAGAGGGCCTGGGCGGCGATCATCGGTGTCATCGCCGTCATCCTCGCCAACATCGGGGCGATCGTCCTGATGAACACCGTGGGGCGGTGATCCCCGGCTCCCCGCCCCGACCCCACCCGCGGCTGCCATGTCCCTGACCAGCCGGGTTATGTTGTGCGTTCCATCGGGGGACGACACAACGGAGCACAGGCATGACGCACGACAACGGGCCGCAGGTGTACGGGGGCGGCTGGAGCGGGGCCCCGCAGTGGGGCGGCATGGCGCCGCCGGCGCCGCAGCCGGGGGTGATCCCGCTGCGGCCGCTGACCCTCGGGGACGTACTCGGCGGAGCGTTCCGGACCCTGCGCGGCCACTGGAGGGCGGTCCTCGGGGTCGTGCTCGCCGTACAGGCCTTCGTGCTGCCGGTGATGGCCCTCGTCGTGGGCATCGCCTTCGCGGCCGTCCGCCAGCACGTCGATCCGGTCTTCGACCCGCCCTACGGCGAGGACCCGGCGGCCGAGCACGTCGTGCCGCTGCTCGTCGCCGCCGGGACGGCGTTCGTCCTGCTCCTCGTCATCGGCATGCTGGGCACGGCCGTGGTCTGCGCGCTCTGCCCGGCCGTCCTCAAGGAGGCCGTGACGGGCCGTCCCACCCGCTTCCGCCCGATGTGGCGCGCCTCGCTGCGGCGGACGCCCGCGGTGGCCGGTGCGGTCTTCCTCGGGGCCCTGGCCGCCGCCGCGCCGATGATCGTCGTCATGGCGGTGTGGGTGCCGCTGATGGCCGTCACGGACTCCCGGGACGGCGCGTTCGGGCTCTTCGCGCTCCTGCTCGTGCTGCTCCTGCTCGCCCTGCCGCTGTCGGTCTGGCTCCACCTCCGCTTCGGCCTCGCTGCGGCCGTCGTGGTCCTGGAAGACGCGGGTCCGCTCACCGCGCTGCGCCGCTCGGCCGCGCTCGTCCGGGGCGACTGGTGGCGGATCTGCGGCATCACCCTCGTCGGCGCCCTGATCGGGGGAACGGTTGCCTGGGTGATCCAGCTGCCCTTCCAGCTCGTCGGTACGTTCGCGGTGATCCCGGTCATGATCGCGATGCCGCAGGACGGCAGCGGGCCGTCGGGCGCTCTGATCGCCGGCCTCGTCATCGCCTTCCTCATCACGGCCGTCGGCGGGGTTGCCGGACAGGTCTTCCAGATCGGCTTCGGCCAGCTGGTCAGCGGCCTGCTGTACGTGGACCAGCGGATCCGCCGGGAGGGCCTCGCCGGGGCGATCCTCGCGGACCTGGCCCGGACACCGGCACCCGCCCCGGCCGGCTCCGCGCCGGCCGCGCCGCCGCAGTAGTGCCGAACGCCCCCGCCCGGGCCGCGACGACGCGGTCCGGGCGGGGGCGTTCGCGGGCGGGGGAGCCGGGCCCCCGGTGGCGGGCCGCCGCGGTCAGGTACGGGCCGCCGCCGCCGTACCGGGCTCCGTCACGGGCAGCGGCGCGGAGGCGGGAACCGCCCCGGACGCCGGCTCGTCCCGTCCCGGACGCGGCTGCGGGTGGACCGCCTCCGGCGGGAGCTTCGGCTCCAGGCGCAGGACGCCCAGGGCCGAAACCGTCGCGCCGACGGCCAGCACCAGCCACATCGCCGTGGGCGACAGGGTCAGCAGCGCCGTCAGGACGGCCGGGGCCAGCGCGCTGGGCACCGCCCACGACAGCTGGTACACCGCGAGGTGACGGCCCCGCGTCTCCTCCGGCGCGGCCTGCGCGCACAGCGCCGAGGCGGTGGCGCCGTGCATCAGCTCGCCCGCCGTGAACAGCGCCGTCGCGACGAAGACCCCGATCAGGATCACCGACTTGTTGCCCACCGCCGCGAGGACCGCGAACGCCACGAACGAGGACGCGAAGACCACCGCGCCCAGCGCCACGGCGCGCGTGCGGCGGAAGGCGACCAGCGCCCGCGTGACCGGGATCTGCAACAGCGCGATCCCGACGGTGTTGACCGCGTACAGGACGCCCACCAGCGAGGTCGACGCCCCCAGGTCCTGGGTCACGTACGCCGGTATGCCGACCGCGAGCACCGTGTAGCCGAAGGCCGTCGGCACATTGAGCAGGGTCAGGCCGAGGAACGGCCGGTTGCGCGCCACCAGCCGGTAACCGCCCTTGCGGGAGACCCGGGTGGCCGGACCGGTCGCCTTCGGGATCGGGATCGAGCCGAAGCACACCGCGGCGAGCACGTAACCGGCGGCCGCGCAGAGCACGATCACGTAGTAGAACGCGTCGCTGCCGAGGGCCAGCACCGCACCCGCGAGGAGACCGCCCACGCCCAGACCGGCGTTGCGCAGGCTGCGCTGCGCGGCGAGCAGCTTGTCCCGCTCCGTCCCCTTGACGAACTCCGCGATGAACGACTGGATCGCGGGCGGGTACGAGGTGTCGCCGAGCGCGACCAGCAGGATCACGGCGAACATCGTGCCGCCGTTGTCCACCAGCGGGTACGTGCAGAAGCCCGCGGCCCGCAGCAGGTACCCGCCGGTGACGACCGCGCGGGCCCCGAACCGGTCGATCAGGACGCCCGCCGCCGGGTTGCTGACCAGGCCGATCACGGCCGCCGCCGTCATCAGGGTGCCGACCTGGGTCAGCGGGAGCCCGGTGACGTGATGGAAGTACAGCAGCGACAAGGGCAGGTACATGCCGGCACCGGTGGCGTCGACCACCATCCCCAGCATGTACCGCGTCTTCGCCGACAGGCGGACCTTGGTCATGGCGCGTCCCCGATCTCACTGCGTTCGCGGACCCACTCCCCGAGCGCGCGCAGTCGCCGTTCGCACTCCGCGCGGTCCGGCGCGGTGCCCACCGCGGCGGCGAGGAAGTCGGAGGAACCCGAGGCCGGGGCGATGACCTGGCCCACCTCGGCGTACAGCCAGAACCCGGCGAGCCACGGCTCCTCGGGCAGCGGCGGCAGCGCGCGCACCAGCCCCGGCTGCTTCATCATCAACGCCTGACCCGCCATGCACCGCGGCGCGGGCAGTCCCGACGCGTCGTCCCGCTCCCGCACGCCCTCGGGCGCCGCGTGAGCGGCGTCCACGCGCACGGCGTACTCGCCGAGGTGCACGCCGAACAGGGCGTCGAAGACCTCGCGGATCTTGGCACCGCCCGGACGGCAGGCGCTCTCGCACAGCACCAGACGGTCGTCCGGGGTGTGGAAGACCTCCATGTGGAAGGAGTAGTCGCGCAGCCGGGAGGCCTCGGGGGACAGGGCGGCGAGGACCTCGTCGGCCAGGCCGAGCAGCCGCGGCGTGAGCGGGTCGTCCACGTCCAGGGTGAGGTCGATGCGCGGACCCGCGTCGGAGCCGAAGGAGGCCAGGTCGTACTGGTACTGCGAGGGCCAGGCCAGCGCCACGCGCCCGTCGACCACCAGACCGTCGACGTGGCACATGCGGCCCGGCACGAAGTCCTCCAGGAGGACGTCGTCCCGCTCGCCCGCGCCGTACACCTCCGTCAGGCACTCCTCGAAGGAGTCCGCGTCGTGCAGGATGCGCAGGCCCACGGAGTTGAAGCCGTGGCGGTGCTTGAACACCACCGGGAAGTCCTGCTCGGCGACGAAGGCGCGGGCCTGGTCGGCGGTCGCCGCCTGCGCCCAGGCGGCGATCTCGATGCCCGCCTCCTGCGCGCGCTCCTTCATCAGGACCTTGTCGCGGAACGGCATCACGTCGTCGTGCCACGCGCCGGGCAGGCCGAACCGCTCGCGCAGCCGCGCGGCCAGCAGCATGTCCGCCTCGTGCAGCGCGCTCACGCCCGTGATGCCGTGCTCGGTGATGAGCTCGACGGCGCGGGCCTCGACCTCGTCCGCGTCGAAGTCGTCGAAGATCTCCAGGCGGGTGTAGTCGAGGGGACCGTCGGGAACCTTCTCGCCCGCCAGCTCGATCTTGCCGCGGTCGGCCAGCACGACGATGTCGCCGGTGTGCTCGGGCAGCCAGGCCCGGTAGGGGAACGGCCCCAGCGGGTTGCGGTGCAGGATCAGCAGGTTCGCGGGCGGCTCGACCTCGGCCGGCTCCGCCAGCACGGTGGTGCCGTCGGGACGGGCGAGGGTGACGCGTATGTGCTCGCGTATCACCTCCGCGCCGCGGCGTATCGCCGCGGTGGCGTCGCCCGCCGCGACGGCGATCAGGCCGAGCCGGTCCCAGTTGTCCTTGAGCGCCCGTACGTCGTCGCCGGGCCGGGCGCTGACGCGGACGTCGATGACGCCCTCCGCGGCGCGCGCCTCCTCGACCCCGGCGACGGACTCCACGCGGGTGCCCGGCGCGCCGACCAGGGTGCGCACGCAGGCGCCCCCGCGCGGCTGCGGCCGGTCGGGCAGTTCCTCGGCCAGGCCGAAGGGGTGGGCGAGGGCGAGCGTGCTCAGGTCCACCCCGAACGCGCTCTGCACCAGCTCCGGGATGGCGTCGCCGCCGATCCGGTTGTGGCCCTCGATCACGCGCGGGCCCTTGGCGGTCAGGCGCACCTCGGTGTGGCACACCCCGTCGCGCAGGCCCATGACGTCGAGGAAGCCGCCCACGGCCTCCCGTACCGCGTCCTCGTCCGCGGCGGACAGCCGGGCCGGGACGGCGTGGCCCAGCTCGGCGAAGTGGCCGTCGGAGGTGAACTTCTCCGTGATCGTGACGACCACGTGGCGGCCCGCGAAGCTGAAGGACTCGACGCTGAACTCGGGGCCGTCCAGGAACTCCTCCATCAGGAAGTCCCGCAGGACGAACAGGGAGGACACCCGGTCGGTCCGCGTGCCCGAGAGCCGGCTCACCTCGTCCCAGACGCGGTCGGTGTCCGCCGGACCCTCCACCCGCTGCACGCCGATGCTCGCGGTGGCGTCGACGGGCTTGACGATGAAGGGGAAGCCGTACGACGCCCCGAAGGCGTCCAGGTCCTCACGGGTGCGCAGGGACCGGGCGCCCACCGCGTGCTCGGGGTCGTGCTCGGCGACGTACCGCCGCATCGCGGCCTTGTCCCGGATCCGGGCGGTGACCTCGTAGCCGGTGCCCCCGAGGCCGAACAGGTCGTTGATCCGGCCCGCGGCTTCCAGCCCCGGCTCGGTCAGGGAGGTGGCCGCGGCGAAGCCGGGGCTCTCGTGCCAGGCCCGCACCAGGGGCTCGACCAGGGTCCAGTCCGTGTAGTCCACGACCTCGACGGCTGCCACGAGCCGGTTCTGCTCCTCGCTCACCTTGGTCGGGTGCTGGAGCAACAGCACGCTCAGGCCCAGGTCGTGGGCCTTCCGCACGGTCTCGTCGGTCGCACCGACGAGCACCAGCGTGCGCTCGGGGTTCATTCGCTCTCATCTCCCCCTGCGTCAGCAGGGAACTCGTGCTCGTACGGGGTGGTGGGCGGGAAGCGTTCGGATGGGTGGCCGCGAGGACGCGGGGCGGGCGCGGGGCTCCGTGAGCGCGCCCGACGGGCCCTGCCGGCGGGGGAGTGGGAGGCGGCCTTGCGTGCGGACGCCCGCGCGTCGGTGCCGGAGGGGAGCGCGGGGCGTGCGGGGCGCGCGGGGCGCGCGGATCCGGCGGTGAACACCGCCGGACGGGCGAGGGGGGCCGCGACGGCGCGGGCGGTGCGGGGCTGCTTCACGTACTTCCCCCCTCACGTGCCGGTCGTGCCATCGGTGTTCGAAACGTAGCCATACGTCCTCGCCCGCCGTTGGTGTCCCGCTGGGACCTCGCTGGAGTCCCGCTCGCCAGGCGCCGACGCCGCCGTCAACCACCGCCCAAAGTAGGCCTGTTGGCCGAAAGGGGCGGTTCCGCGCGCCGCCCCCGCGGGGCGGTGCGGCGGCCTCGAACGTCGGGTGTGCGCCAAACGGGCGGGGCGCCGCCCGTAGGAGGGTGTGCGCCTGTCCCATGCCTCCGGTACGGTCCGTGTGCTGCCCGTATACGTGGTGTGATCTTCCTTCACGGGTTCCCCGCAAGGCCGCCACGGGACGAACACTTCCGGCCGATCCGCGTCCGCGGCGTGGCGGCGGGGGCAGACGACGTACGCGTGTTCGCCCTAGCCTCCGGGGCCATGAGATCACCTCTGACGGGCCGCCTGGGCCTCGCCGCCGTCCTCGCCTTCGTCCTCGCCGTGTTCGGCCTCGCCCCCGCCGCGAGCGCCGACCCGGCGCCGGCCGCGCTGACGTTCAGCACGAGCAGTGCCACGACCACTCCGGGTGGCACGGTGCAGCTGTCGATGACGCTCACCAACAACAAGAGCTACGACGTCTGGTTCATCTACCAGACGATCGACCCCACCTGGCTGACCAACCAGCGCCCCGACCTCAAGTACAGCTTCACCGGGTGTTCCGTGGCCACCGCCTCCGGCCCGGCCTCCTGCTCCGGCACCGGTCCGGCCAACCTCGGCGGCAACTACGGCGCCACCATCCCGCCCGGCCAGAGCCGCACCGTGACGCTGACCCTCCAGGTCGCCGCCGACTCCGGCTGCAACGGCAACATCGGCTTCTACAGCTACTACTACGCCGAGTTCAGCGACAGCAGCAACTCCACCGGCGGCCCGGTGTACACCCCCGAGACCCGCGTGCTCTGCGCCTGACGGACCGATCGGCCACCGCCCCACGGGTGTTGGCTTGAAATGACCGGAGGCCGGGCATCCAGATGGTCTCGACCACGGAAGCCCGGCCTGCGGACCGACCCGGTCCGCACGCACACCCACTCGGGGCCCGGACCAGCGCGTTCTCCAGCGCGCTGCCGGGCCCCCCGCGCGCTGCCGCGCCCAACCCGCCCCGGCCCCTCAACCGCTCCCGTTGTGCGCCCCCGTTGTGCGCCTGCTCTTTTCCGCCGGTTTCCGCAAGACCATCACAAACGCTACACAGAGACATCACCATGTGACGCGACGGATGTGTCGACGACTGGCTTCTGAGGGGGCGCCGGCGTCGCACATGGGGGGTGTGTCCGCTCCGTGGGAGCCGTGCTCACCCCTGCCTTGGGAGGGGACTTCACCGCATGAAGCGGACCATTCGCACCGCCCTGCTCACGATGGGCACGCTCGTTGCCGCACTCGGCTTACCCGCCGGGGCGGCACAAGCCGACACCCTCGCACCCCGCACCGACCTGCGGGTGCTGATCGTGACCGACGGAGGCCCGGCCACCGCGGCCATCGCGGCCGAACTGGATTCGGCCGGAACCCCGTACACCACGGTGGACCTCACCCGGGGAGGACGGCCCACCATCGACGCCGCCTTCCTCGCCGACACGGTCGACGGCCGCCCGCGCGCCAAGTTCCAGGCCGTCGTCCTGCCCAACGACAACCCCTTCACGGCCGGTTCGGCCGAAATGGCGGCCCTGAGCGCCTACGAGCAGACGTACGACATCCCGCAGGTCGACGCCTACACGTACTCGCGGCCGCAGGTCGGCCTCCAGTACTTCGCCTCCGGCGGCTACGCGGGCAGCCTCGACGGAGTGTCGGCCGGCGTCACCGCCGCCGGCAGCGCGGGCCCCTTCGCCTACCTCGACGGCGCCGTCCCCTTCGAGGACACGTCGCCCACCGTCGGCGAGAGCTACGCCTACCTCGCCCAGCCCGCGCCCGGCGCCGACTTCACCACCTACGTCGACGCCCCCATACCCGGCACGCCCAGACGGGGCTCCCTCGTCGGCGAATACCGGCACGACGGACGGCGCGAACTCGTCGTCACCTTCGTCTACAACCAGTACCAGCAGCAGTTCCGCCTGCTCGCCCGCGGCATCGTCGAGTGGATGACCGGCGGCGTCCACCTCGGCGCCTCCCGCAACTACTTCTCCGTGCACGTCGACGACGTCTTCGCCGCCGACGACCGCTGGGACAGCGTGCTCAACTGCACGCCCGGTGACGTGGACTGCGCGAACGGCGGCGGCACCCCGAGCCCGATCCGCATGTCCGCCGCGGACGCCACGTACGCCGCCGACTGGCAGACCAGCCACAAGTTCACCCTCGACATGGTCTACAACGGGGCCGGCAGCCTGGACCAGCGCGAGGACAACGACGGCGCGGACGCGCTCGCCGACACCCTCATCGCCCAGCGCGACCGCTTCCGCTGGGTGAACCACACCTACACGCACGCCTACCTCGGCTGCGAGCAGGACGTCAGCACGGTCCCGTGGAAGTGCGCCACCAACCCGGGCGGCTCCACCAAGTGGGTCAGCCGCACCGCCATCAGCGACGAGATCGCGCTCAACCGCGTCTGGGGCCAGACCTCCGGCCTGCCCCTGCAGAACGACGAACTGGTCACCGGCGAGCACTCCGGCATGAAGCTGCTCCCGCAGCAGCCGCAGGACAACCCCAACCTCGCGCTCGCCCTGGCCGACAACGGCGTCAAGTGGCTCGCCTCGGACAACTCCCGCGACCCCGAACAGCGCCCCGTCGGCCCCGCCTCCACCGTCGCCCGCTACCCGATCAACGTCTTCTACAACGCGGGCAAGGCCGTCGAGCAGGCCGACGAGTACAACTGGATCTACACCCGCCGCTCCCAGGGCGGCAGCGGCATCTGCGAGGACCACGCGGACACCACCACCTGCCTGCCCGCACCGCTGGACACCGCCACCGGCTACGCCCAGCACATCGTGCCGCAGGAAGTGCGCACCGCGCTCGGTCACGTCCTGTCCAACGACCCGAAGCCGCACTTCATCCACCAGTCCAACCTCGCCGAGGAGCGCATCGCCTACCCCGTCCTGAACGGGGTGCTCGACGGCTACGCCGCCCTCTTCGCGGACAACGCCCCGGTGGAGAACCTGCGGATGAAGGACGCGGGCGCCGAACTCCAGCGCCGCGCCGCCTGGAAGACCGCCGTACGGGTCGGACAGGTCACCGCGTACCGCATCGGTGACGCCGTCACCGTCCAGGCCCCGAACGGCCTCGCGGTGCCCGCGACCCTGCTCGCCGGCAGCAAGCAGGGCACGGCGGCCTACGGCAGCCCGTACGCCGGCCGCGCCTCCGGCTGGACGGCCTCGGCCGGAACGCCGCTCGCCTTCACCCTGCCCGCCGCTCCCGCGGCGCCGGCCGCCGCGGCGCCCCGCGGCCAGGCCCTCTTCGCCCGCCCCGCCCCGCAGACCGCCCCCGCCCCGCGCACCCAGGTCCCCGCGGCCCTGCGCGCGAACGGCTCCGCAGCCCCCAAGGGCTGACCGGCGTACGCGAGTCCCGGCCGCCCCTGCGCGGCCGGGACGGCCAGGTCGACCGTCACCTGCCACCCCACATACCGGCCGTGGAGCCCACCCATGCACGTTCACCACGGCGCGCCCCGCTCCGGCGCGACGCGCGTCACCCTGCTCACCGAAGGCACCTACCCGCACAGTCACGGCGGTGTCAGCGTCTGGTGCGACCAACTCGTCCAGGGCATGCCCGACCTCGACTTCGACGTCATCGCCGTCACCGGCACCGGCCGCGAATCCCTGGCCTGGGACCTCCCCGCGCACGTCCACCACGTCCGGTCGGTACCCATGTGGGGCGCGCCGCCCGAGGGCCGCCGGCCCCGCGGGCGCGCCGAGCGACGGCTGGCCACCGCGTACGAACAGTTCCTCACGGCCCTGCTCGACCCGGCCGCCGAGCACGGCTTCGCCCCGGCGCTCTACGCGATGGCGCGCGCCGCCGCGGACGGGGAACTGAGCCCCTTCCTGCGCGACAACCGGGCCATCTCCATCCTCGCCTCGGTGTGGAACCGGCCCGGGCTGTCCGTCCGCGAGTCCCGGCCGACCCTGCGCGACGCGCTCACCGCCACCTCGCTGCTGGAACACGCCCTGCGCCCGCTCGCCGCGCCGCCACCGCGCGACGGCGTCGCGCACGCCGTCAGCGGCGGCGTCGCCGTCCTGCCCGGACTGGCCGGGCTGGAACAGTACGAGGTCCCGCTGCTGCTCACCGAGCACGGCGTCTACCTGCGCGAGCGCTACATCGGCTACCGGACCGCGCCCTACCGCTGGCCCGTCAAGGCCCTCGTCCTGGGCTTCTTCCGGCTGCTCGCCGCCGAGAGCTACCGCAGGGCCGCCCTGATCACCCCCGGCAACCGCTACAACCGGCTGTGGGAGGAGGAGGGCGGCGCCGCCCCGGAGTCCATACGCACGGTCTACAACGGCGTCGACCCCGCCGCGTTCCCGCCCGCCGGGCCCGAGCCGGAGGTGCCCACGCTCAGCTGGGCCGGCCGGGTCGACCCGATCAAGGACCTGGAGACCCTGATCCGTGCCTTCGACGTGGTCAGGCGGCAGATGCCGGACGCGCGCCTGCGGCTGTTCGGCGGCACCCCGCGCGGCGGGGAGGCCTACCGGGAGCGGTGCGAGGCCCTGGCCCAGGAGCTCGGACACGGCGACGCCGTCGTCTTCGAAGGGCGCGTCGACGACATCAAGGACGCCTACGCGGCGGGCAACGTCGTCATGCTCTCCAGCATCAGCGAGGGCTTCCCGTTCACGCTGATCGAGGCCATGTCCTGCGGCCGGGCCACCGTCTCCACCGACGTGGGCGGTGTACGGGAGGCGGTGGGCGAGGCCGGACTGGTGGTACCGCCGCGGGACCCGGCGGCCATGGCCGCCGCCGCGCTGGAACTGCTGGCCGACGCCCCGCGACGCGCGGACATGGGCCAGGCGGCCCGGCTGCGGGTGATCGAGCAGTTCACGCTGCGCCAGACCATCGACACCTTCCGGTCGATCTACCTGGAACTGCCCGCCCTCGCCCGCGCCTCCGCGCGCCCGGCCCGCATCGTGGCCGCGACGGCGAACGTGCCCGCGACCGCCAACGCGAGCGCGACCGCGAGCGCGCACGCCGCGGTTCCCGCCGCTGCGGCGCCGGCCCACCCGGCGCCGGTACGGGGGTCCGGCGCCCCCGCGGCCGTCGCACCCGCACCCGGGGCGGCCACCGCGGCCGGCCTGCGTCCGCGCCGCCCCGTGCCCTCCTGGGCCCGGCCGGAGGGCCCGGCCCCCGAGGAAGCCGGCACGCCGGCGGTCTCCGGCACGGGGAGCCTCGCCGGATGAGCGGCCCGATGGACCTCGAGCCGCCCGGCGGCAAGGAAGACACCCTGATGCTGCGGCTGGCCGTGCCCAAGCGGCCCACCGCGAGCCGCCGGCGCGCCGGCGGCGATCACGTCACCCTCGGCCTGCGGCTGCCCGAACCGGGCCCGGAACAGATGGCCGTCACCCTCGCCCTGCGCCTGCCCGGCCCCGCCCCCGTCCACTACGGCGAGGCCGTCAACCAGCTGGCCGCCGAGATGGCCGACCGCGTCGGCCCCTCCGTCCACCCCTACGAAGTGGCCGCGCTCCTGGAGGCGGACGGCCTGTCGGCCGACACGATCCGCCGCAGCTACGGCCACCCCGACATCTTCTCCCTCGCCGCCGCCCTCTACGAGCGGGTGCCCCGCGTCTTCCCCGAGCCGCCCCGGGGAGTCGACCCGTGGCGGCCCGACCACCTGCGCTGCCTGCTGCGCGGCGTGCTGTTCGCCCTGCCCGCCCTCGCCTACCTGCTCACCGCGCCCCTGTGGCACCCCGGCGAACACGCCGCCGGGATCGTCGCGGCGGGCGTCGTCTCCTGGGCCTGGGGCCAGGCCCTCGGCCACCGCGCCTACCTGTGGATGGTCATGGGCCGGCGCGAAGCCGCCCGCACCCTGCTGCGCGGGGCGCCACTGGGCGCCGTACTCGCCACCGCGGCCGCCGCCGTCACCACCCCCGGCCCGGCGATGCTCGGGGTGGCCGCCGCACAGTCGCTGTACCTGGCGGCGGCCGGCGTCCTGCTCGTCCTCGGCCGGGAGCTGGCGCTGCTCGCCGCCCTCTCCCCGCTCGTGGCGGGCGCCGCCGTCCTGCCCTGGTGGTCGCCCGGCGCGCCGCTGCGCGCCGGACTGGTCTTCCTGGCCCTGGCCGCCACCGTCGCCGTCGCGGGCCGTACCCTGCGCGGCGAGTACGCCGGCCCGGCCGCGGCCGGCGAGGGCGCCGGACCCCGCTTCGCGCGCTCCCTCCCGTACGGGCTGTTCGGCCTGGCCGCGGCCCTGCTGGTGCTGCTGGCCGGCCGCCGGGAGCCGTACGCGGTGATCGTGCTCACCGTCAGCATGGGACCCGCCGAATGGCTGCTCTACCGCTTCCGGGGCCTGTCCGCCGGCGCGCTGTCCCGCTCCGCGACACCCGGTGTCTTCCGGCTCCGCTCGTCCGGCGTGCTCGCCCTGTGCCTGCTCGGCTACGCACTTCCGCTGCTGCCCGCCGCCCTGCTGACCGGAGCCGGGCCCGCCACCCTGCCGCTGCTCGCGGCCACGCTGTGGACCGCCCTGCTGCTCCAGGCCTTCGGAGTGGCCTGGACCCCGGCCCTGATCTGCCTCGCCGCCGCGGGCACCGCCGGCGCGGTCACCCTGCTCGCCCCGCACCCGGGGCCGTCCGTCCTGCCGCTCTGCTGCGCCGCCGCCGCGCTGTGCCTGGTCGCGGCCACGCTGCGGCTGCTCGGCCGGCCCGCCCCGCACGCCTGACGGCCGCCCGCCCCGTTCTCCCGCACCCGCACCACACGCACACCTGAGCACCACCCACCGAAAGGAGAGGTCGCTTGACCTCCGCACCGCTCGCAGCCGTCACCGGAGCCGAAGGCTTCATCGGCTCCCACCTCACCGAGTCCCTGGTCGCCCGCGGCTACCGGGTCAGGGCCATGGCCCAGTACAACTCGTTCTCCTCGTACGGCTGGCTGGAGACCCTCGATCCCGAGGTCCTCGACCAGGTGGAGATCGTCCTCGGCGACGTGCGCGACCCCGGCTCGGTCCGCGGCCTGCTCGAAGGCGCCGACTGCGCCTACCACCTGGCCGCCCTCATCGCGATCCCGTACTCCTACCGGGCCCCGCACAGCTACGTGGACACCAACGTCACCGGCACCCTCAACGTGCTGGAGGCCGTCCGCGCCCTCGGCACGCCCCGGCTGGTGCACACCTCCACGAGCGAGACGTACGGGACCGCGCAGACCGTCCCGATCACCGAGGACCACCCCATCAACACGCAGTCCCCGTACGCCGCTTCGAAGGCGGGCGGCGACCGGCTCGCCGACAGCTACCACGCGAGCTTCGAGACCCCGGTGGTCACCCTGCGCCCCTTCAACACCTTCGGGCCGCGCCAGTCGATGCGCGCGGTGATCCCCACCGTCATCGGCCAGGTGGCGGCCGGGGAACGCGTCATCACCCTCGGAGACCTGCGCCCCACCCGGGACTTCACCTACGTCAAGGACACCGCCGCCGCCTTCCTCGCCGTCGGTACCGCGCCCGCCGAGCAGGTGGTCGGCCGCACCTTCAACGCCGGCACCAACACGGAGATCTCGGTCGGCGACCTGGTCACCCTGATCGGCAAGGTCATGGACGCCCCGATCGAGGTGCGCGAGGACGCCGAGCGGCTGCGTCCCGCCGCCTCCGAGGTGATGCGGCTCGTCGCCGACGCGAGCAGGCTCACCGCCGCCACCGGCTGGGAGCCGGCCCACAGCCTGGAGCAGGGCCTCGCCCGCACCGTCGAGTTCTTCCGCGACCCGGCGAACCTGGCCCGCTACAAGACCGGCATCTACAACGTCTGACGCCGTCCGCCCCACCCATCCCCCCATGCGTTCCATGTCCCCCCACCCCGGCTCATCACCCGACCGATGGAGGAACTCCCCATGTACGCAGTGATCCTGGCAGGCGGCAAGGGCGTCCGGCTGCGGCCGTACACGACGGCCCTTCCCAAGCCCCTCGTTCCCATCGGCGACCAGCACGCCATCCTCGAAATAGTCCTGCGCCAGCTGTCGGCCGCGGGGTTCACCCGCTGCACCATCGCGATCGGCCACCTGGGCGAGATCATCCGCGCCTACGTGGGCGACGGCTCGCAGTGGGGGATGGCCGTCGACTACGCCACCGAGGAGAGCCCGCTCGGCACCATGGGTCCGTTGCTGAACCTCCGCGACCGCCTCCCCGAAAGATTCCTCGTCATGAACGGCGACGTCCTCACCGACCTCGACTACGCCGACGTCCTGCGCAGCCACGAGGCCTCGAACGCCCCGCTCACCATCGCCACCTACCCGCGCAAGGTCCACATCGACTTCGGAGTGCTGACCACCGACGCCAGCCGCGTCGTCGGCTTCACCGAGAAGCCCAGCATGGACTACCGCGTCTCCATGGGCGTGTACGGGCTGAGCCGCGCCACCCTCGACGGTTACACCGCCGGCCTGCCGCTCGGTTTCGACGAGCTCGTCCTCGACCTCCTGAAGGCCCAGAACCCGCCGCACGCCTACGACTTCGACGGCTACTGGCTCGACATCGGACGCCCCGACGACTACGACCGGGCCAACGCCGAGTTCACCAGCCGCAAGTCCCTCCTGCTCAAGGGAGCCTGAGCACGTCATGCGCATCCTCGTCCTGGGGCACAACGGCTACCTCGGCGCACACGTCGCCGACCGGCTGCGCGCCCTGCCGACGGTACGGGTCCTCGACGCCGGGCGCTCGCCCGGCGCCGAGGTCCGCATCGACCTCGCCGCCGACCGTCCCGAGCGGCTCGCCACGACGCTGGCGGCCGTCGCCCCCGACGCCGTGGTCAACTGCGCGGGCGCGACCGGCGGCGACCCGGTCACGCTCGCCGAGGTCAACGCCCGCGGCCCCGCCGCCCTGTGCGCGGCCCTGCGGGAGGCCGCCCCGGCGGCCCGCCTGGTCCACCTGGGCTCGGCGGCCGAGTACGGCCCGGGCGCGTTCGGCGTCCGGGTGGGGGAGTCGGCGGCCACCCGCCCGGTCACCCCGTACGGGGCCACCAAACTGGCCGGCACCGTCGCGGTGAACGCCTCCGGCGTGGACGGGGTCGTCCTGCGCGTCGGCAATCCGGTCGGACCCGGCGCTCCGGCCGGCGGCCTGCCCGGCCGCATCACCGGCCTGCTGCGCGCCGCCGGACCGGACCCGGCGGCGGTGCTGCGGCTCGGCGACCTGTCCGCGTACCGCGATTTCGTGGACGTACGGGACGTGGCCCGGGCGGTGGAACTCGCGGTCACCGCCCCCGGACCGCTGCCGCCCGTCCTGAACATCAGCACCGGCGACGCCGTACCCGTACGCGACCTGGTGCGCGGGCTGGCCCGCCGGGCGGACTTCCGGGGGCGCATCGAGGAGGACGCGAGCGCGGCGGCCGGCTCGGCGCGCTCGGCCCAGGTGTCCTGGCAGTGCTCCGACGTCGCCGCCGCCGCCACCGCGCTGGGATGGCGTCCGGCCCTGCAACTGGACGACATGCTCGCCTCGTTGTGGGAGGCGGCGACCGCCCGCGACGGCAGCCACGTGGCATGAGCCTGCTCGTTCCGCTGTACGTCCACCCGGCGGAGGACCCGGGGGCCTGGGCCCGGCTGATCGGGGCCGCGGCCCGGACCCGCGCGGTGGTGCTCAACCCCGCGAGCGGCCCCGGCCCGCGCCCCGATCCCGCGTACACGGCGGCGGCGGCCGCCCTGCGCGGGGCCGGCGCCCGGCTGCTGGGCTACGTCGACACCGCCTACGGCGACCGGGAGGCTGCGGAGGCCAACTACGAGTTCCTCCGCTACCGGGAGTGGTACGGGGTCGACGGAGTCTTCCTCGACCGGGTGACGGCGGACCGGCCGGGACTGCGCGGCTGCCGCCGCCTGGTCCGCTCGCTGCGCGGGCTCGGCGCGACGGCCGTCGTGCTGAACCCGGGCGTCCATCCCGATCCGGGCTACCTGCGCCTGGCGGACCTGGTCGTCACGTTCGAGGGCGACTGGTCCACCTACGTGTCGGCCTTCAGCCGCCCCGGATGGACCGGCCGCCACCCGCCGGAGCGCTTCTGCCACCTGGTCTACGCGGTCCCCGAGGCCCTCGTCCCGCTCGCGGTGCGCACCGCGGGCGAGCGCGGCGCCGGCGTCTGCGGCCCGGTCACGGGGGTCCTGCCCAACCCGTGGAGCGAGCCCAGCCCGGCGCTCACCGCCCCGGACCCCTGACGGCCGGCCCCGGCGTGCCAGGGCCCCGGCGCCCTGCCGCGCCGGGGCCCGTGGGGCGGCCCGGTCAGAAGGCCCACCGCGTGTGGGTGTACACCCCGTCGTCCCGGCCGAAGCCGTACGCCGTGTCCGGGGCCACCGCGAACACGACCACGTCACCCGCGCGGAACGCGTCCCCGATCCCGTGGAAGGTGCCCTCGGGCGAGGTGATGTGCGCACCGTACTTCGTCTCGTACGCCGTGATCACCTCTTCCAGCAGGGCCGGATCGGCGACCGCCTCGGCCGTGCCCTCGACCACGAGGTCCAGCCCCTCGGTGAGCGAGTTCCCACCGGTGGTCAGCGCGCAGTGCCCGTCGTGGGCCAGGTTCTTCGCCTTCTGCTCGCCCGTGCCGGTGGAGAAGTACAGGGCCCCCTCGTGCCAGGCGGCGATCACGGGCGTGACGTGCAGCCGGCCGTCGGGCCGCACCGTGGACACCCAGAAGATCTCGGCGCTCCCCAGGTGCCGCAGGGCCTCCTCCCAGTCGGTGGCGGTGACGTCGTCCGCGCCCGGGCGCGGACGGAGCGCTGAACTGTAGCGGCCGTCGAGCTCGGTCGCGGGCCGCTTCGCGGACCCCTGTTCGGACATGGCGGTCTCCTTCCTCCGCTTCCATGGTGGCCTCCGGCCGCCGCCGCGGCCCGCCGCCGCGCCCCGCCCGGCTGGTCCGTTCGGCCCAGCCCGGGTGTCGCCCCGCCGGGGCGGGGCTACGTTCGGCTGGTATGACACGCGTACCGATCGATCGTGAGCCCGGTCCGACCCGTCGCGCCCTGCTCGTCGCCGGGGCCGGAGCGGGGGCCGCGCTCGCCGCGGGCTGCGCGCCGGCCGGCGCCCCCGCCGAGCCGGGAGCCACCCCCGCCGGCTCCGCGCCGCCCACCGGGGCGGCGGCCGGTCCCACGCCCGGCGCGATGACGCTCTTCAAGGACCCGGCGTACAACTTCAACGGCCTGCTGGCGCTCGGTGCCTCCGGCGCCGGAGCCGCCGAGGTCGGCGAGGTCCTCACCGCCGTGAACGCGATCAACGGGTCCGGCCTCTCCGCGCAGAGCTACGTCTCCACCTTCCGCGGCCTCGGGGACCGGCTGCTGAAGGCGCCGCCCGGCGCCCCGGCCGACGACCAGACCAGGCGGTTCCGGGCCCTGCGCGCGGCCCAGTACTACGGACAGGCGCTGTTCTTCGTCCTGGGCTCCGACGATCCGGGCAGCGAGGAGGCGCTCTACCAGGCCGGGCGGAGCGCCTGGGACACCTTCTGCGACCTGTGCGAGCCGGCCGCGGTCAAGGCCACCGTCCCCTACGGCGCGACGCCCCTGCCGGTGTGGTTCTTCCGCCCCGACGCGTCGGGCGAGCCCCGCCCCACAGTGATCCTGACCAACGGCAGCGACGGACAGAACGTCGACATGTGGACGTACGGCGTCCCGGCCGCGCTCGAACGCGGCTGGAACGCGCTGGTCTACGACGGCCCGGGCCAAGGGCAGCTGCTCTTCGTCGACCGCGTGGTGTTCACGCCCACCTGGGAGAAGGTGGTCGGCCCCCTCATCGACTGGCTGTCCGCCCGCCCCGACGTGGACAAGAGCAGGATCGCCCTGACCGGTCTGAGCATGGCCGGAGACCTCGCCCCCCGCGCCGCCGCCTTCGACGAACGGATCGCCGCCCTCGTGGCGATGCCGGGCTGCGTCGAGCCGTGGCTCGGATTCCCGCAGGAGATCCGGCAGGTCCTGACCCCCGACAAGCAGCGGACGAACGACATCTGGAACAAGGAGGTGGTGCCCGAACTGCCCCCGGACGCCGCCGCCGTGATGAAGAAGCGGTTCGAACCGTTCTCCGCCGAGGCCATGCTCGAAGCCCGCCGGGGCAAGCTGTTCACCGACTTCTACACCCCCGCGACCCGGATCCAAGCGCTCACGATCACTCCGGTCGTCGGCCGCATCAAGGCACCCACCCTGGTCCTGGACTACGAGGGCGAGCAGTTCTACCCGGGGCAGCCGCGCCAGTTGTACGACAAGCTCACCTCGCCCAAGGACTACCTGAAGCTGACCGCGGCGGAGGGCGCCCAGCTGCACTGTTCCCCGATGGCCCCGCAGCTGCACTGCGAGGTCGTCTTCGACTGGCTCCAGCACACCCTGCCGGGCCGCTGACCAGCGGCCGGGCCCGCACCGCCCCGGGGGCCCGCCGGTCCCTGCGGGTGCGTGCGGACGGAGGCTGTTCTAGCGTCGAAGGGGGAGGGGAGGGGAAGTCCCCGGCCGGGCCGGCCGTACCCAGGCCCCGTGCGCCCGGCGCCCCACGCGGATCGGGCACGCCCCCGTCCCGGGCCGCGACGATCCCGAACCCGGAGAGCAGGTGCGTCCATGCGCACGTCGACGACCCGATTCGCAGGTGTCCTCACCGGCCTGACCCTCGCGCTCGGCGGCGTGGCCTTCGCGGCCCCCGCCGCCCACGCCGACGTCACGGCCTGCATCAACCAGGTCGAGCGGGAGCTCCAGGGCGGCGAGGCCCCGGACTCCGTCCGGATGGCCTGCTACGTCGGCCTGACCGGCGACCACGTGCAGTGCGAGACCGGCCTCACCGCGGGCGGCGTGACCAACGGAACCGCCGTGTCCGCCTGCCGGGTGGCCCCCAAGTAGCCCGCGTCACGAGCGCCGTACCCAGCCGGACGGTCCGGGGGCCGTGGCCCCCGCGCGGTACGGCATCCTGGTCGGCGTCGGGGCCGCCGCGGTCGCCGGCCTGACCGGGCACCCCGCGTGCCCCGCCGCGAAAGGCGCCCGCCATGGCCACCCGTACCGCCCTGCTGGCCGGAGCCACCGGTCTCGTCGGCGCCCGCCTGCTGGACCGGCTGCTCGCCGACCCCCGCTACGGGCGCATCACCGTCCTGGCCCGGCGGCCGCCCGCGCGGACCGACGGCGAACTCGACGTCCGCCTGGTGGACTTCGACGCCCTCGACGGTTCGTCGGTGCCCGCCGTCGACGACGTGTACTGCACGCTGGGCACCACCATCAAGAAGGCCGGGTCGCAAGAGGTCTTCCGGCGGATCGACCAGCACTACACGGTCACCGTCGCCGCTCTCGCCCGCGCGGCCGGAGCGCACCGCATCGCCCTGTGCTCCTCCACCGGCGCCGATCCCGCGGCCCGGGCCTTCTACCTCCGCGTCAAGGGCGACACCGAACGGGAGGTCGGCGCCCTCGGCTACGGGAGCACCGAGATCTTCCGGCCCTCCCTCCTGCTGGGCGAGCGCCCCGACCGCCGGCCCGCCGAAGCGGCGGTGATCGCGCTCGCCCCGCTGCTCACCCCGCTGCTGGTCGGGCCGCTGCGCCCGTACCGTCCGATCACGGCGGACCGCCTCGCCGCCGCCATGATCGCCTCCCTGGCGGGCGCCGCCCCCGGCACGCACGTCCACACCCACGACGCCATCGCCGCCCTGGCCGGCCACTGACCCGGCAGGCCGCGGCCCGGGGCGGCCTCGTACGCCGGGCGCGGTCAGCGCCGGTGGAGCGTCTGCAGGGCCTCGACCAGCACCTTCGGGTCGTGCTGCCCCTTGTAGACGGGTGGCGGCCGCCGGTCGAGCCCGAGCAGCCCGGCCACCGCCGTCCAGGCCGTGCGCACGGAGTACTCGACGGTGAAGACCACGTCGTCGGGGACCTCCGCGTACTGGCCGATGAAGGCCAGGTTCGTGGACTCCTCGGGAACCACCTGCGGCCGGTCCCCGCGCGAGCGGACGAGGAACTGGCTGGTGATGTACGGCATCAGGGCCGGGATCACGATCGAGGCGTCGAGGATCTGCGGACGCTGTTCGAAGCGCAGGTGGGAGAGGACCTCGTCCAGGATCTCCCGGCCCGTGCACCGCGTCATCGGCTTCTTGACGTGGTCGCCGTCGCGCCCGGGGAAGAGCGCGTACCCCCACCACACGAAGGTGTCCTCGGGCTGGTCGCGGAAGTGGGGCTGGTGGTTGAGGACGATCGTCAGCAGCCAGGAGGAGTCCTTGAAGGTGATCAGGCCGCCCTTGCCCGCCTCGCTCCCGCTGAACTCCTGCATCAGCTTGAAGAACGTCGGGTCCTTCGTGGTGACGGTGAACGACTCCCAGGTCGAATCCGCCACCGAGGAGTCGAAGACGGCCGGGTCGCCCAGCCCGGGCCGCTTGGCGGCGAGCGTGCGCCACAGCTGCCAGGAGCCCGCCGAACGCGAGGTGTCCAGGACCGGCGCCGCGGCCGTGGCGCCCAGGGTGGAGTCCGCGGTCATCGAACCGTTGGTCACCAGCACGAGGTCGTCCGGGCCCACCGGGATCTCGCCCCGCTCTCCGCCGGCCCCGGCCCGCTCCCAGCAGACGCCCTCGACGGTCAGGGCCCCGCCCGTGCCCAGCCGCAGGTCGGTCACCCGCGTGCCCAGCCGTACCTCCACGCCCTGCTCCGACAGCCACTTCACGAGCGGCCGCACGATCGAGTCGTACTGGTTGAAGCGGGTGCGGTAGATCCCCGACATCGAGTCGAAGGTCTTGAAGAGGTGGACGAAGCGGTTGAGGTAGCGCCGGAACTCGATCGCGCTGTGCCAGGGCTCGAAGGCGAAGGTCGTGCACCACATCCACCAGAAGTTGGTGGTGAAGAACTCCGGCCCGAAGCAGTCGCTGATCCGTTTGCCGTCGAGCAGCCGCTCCGGCGTCGCGACGCACGCGACCAGTTCGAGCCGGTCCCGCTCGGAGAAGCCCATCGAGTGGGCGGGCACCACCCGGCCCCCGGCGTCGACGAGCCGGGCCCGGTCGTCCCAGGCGAAGTCCTCGTGGAAGGCGAAGGTGTCCTCGGTGACGGACTTCGACGGGTCGTCCAGCGAGGGGATCGAACCGAGCAGGTCGTAGGTGCAGTCGAAGTGGACCTCGAACATGCGCCCGCCGCGCATCGTGTAGCCCGTCTCGGGAGAACCGGCCGCGTCGAGGCTTCCGCCCTCGCGGTCCTGCTCCTCCAGGATGACCACGTCCCGCCCGGCGAAACCGCCGTCCCGGATCAGGAACGCCGCCGCCGACAGCGACGCGATCCCGCCGCCCACCAGATACGCCTTCGCCATGTGCCGTCCTCCGTCGCAGCCCTCGGACCGCTCCAGCCCCGGCGGTCCGAGGTCGACGTTTCCCCGCAGGACGGTGCGGGACGCGGCGGGCGGGCCCAAGTCGCCCGCATGGCCGCGCCGTCCGCGCCGACGCCCCGGCCCGCCCGCCCCCCGCCCCGCTTCGTCCGCGGCTACACCAGCTCGCCACCGCGGGCCACGACCCGGCCGCCGTGGACGACGACATCGCGCGGCGGCACGTCGACCACGACCTGGGGCAGGCACTCGCCCTCGACCAGGACGAAGTCCGCCGGGGAGCCCGGCGCGAAGTCGGCGTGCGGCAGGCCCATCACATCGGCACCGCCGTCCGCGCCCACGGCGTAGCAGGACGCCAGCTCCTCGTCGAGGCGGGCGTCCGTGATCCAGCCCAGGAGGTGCGCCCGGTGCAGCATGTCGGCGTTGCCGAACGGGCTCCACCCGTCACGGACGCCGTCCGAGCCCAGACCGACCCGTACGCCGTGCTCCCGGAGCCGGGCGACGGGCAGCACCAGGGCCGGGCTCGGGGCCACCGTCGTCAGCGCGATGTCCAGGTCCGCCAGCTCACCGGCCATCGCGTCGAGGGCGGGCCCGGACAGGAACGGCAGGCAGAAGACGTGGCTGACCGTCACCCTGCCGCGCAGCGACAGCGCCCGGGTGCGCTCCACGATGGCGCGCAGCACGCGCGTGCCCTTCTCGTCCCGGTCGTGGAGGTGGATGTCCACCCCGACGCCGTGGCGGTCCGCGAGCCCGAAGACCAGGTCCAGCTGCTCGTCGGGGGCGTCGTCGAAGCCGATCGGGTCGATCCCGCCGATCAGGTCGACGGCGCCGCTGCGCGCCGCCTCCTCCAGCAGCCCCGCCGTACCCGGGGCGCGGACCACGCCGTGCTGGGGGAACGCCACGATCTGCACGTCGAGCGCGCCGGCGAGGCGCTCCCGGGCCCGGGCGACGCCCTCGACGCCGGCCAGGCCGTACGCGGGCGCCACGTCGGCGTGCGCGCGCATGGCCCGGGTGCCACGCGTGACCGCGTGCGCCATCAGCCCGTACGCCCGCTCACCGACCGGCCGGTCCTGCGCGCGGAACAGGTCGACGTCCTGGGCGCAGTACCCGGCGATGCCGGAGGCCGGGGAGCGCGACACCCAGTCGCCTCCCCAGCTGGTCTTGTCCGGATGGATGTGCGCGTCCACGAGGGAGGGCAGCGCCAGACGGCCGCCGCCGTCCACCACCTCGGCGTCCGCCGGCGCCGGGGCGTCGGAGATCCTGCCGTCGACCACCACCAGGTCGACGGGCCGCCGGGCGCCGGGAGGGCGTACGTCGCGGAAGACCACGGCCGGCCCGGAGCGGGCGGGCCCGCCGGAGGGGGACGGGGCGGGCGGGACGCGCATGGGGCTCCCTGGGGGGTGAGGAGACGAGCTGACGCCTGTTTGTATACCAACAGGTGGATCGGAGCGGCACGGTGCCCCACTCCGGGTCCGAATCATGGGGGGAGCCGCCCGATCAACCCATTCCGGTATGCACATCAGCGTCCCCGAAGGCCCACTCGAAGGCCACCGAGCGGCTGTCGCGCACGTGCAGCAGCGTGCTCGCGGCGGCCGCTTCCTCGTCGCCCGCCGCGAGGTGGCGCAGGAGGTCCGCGTGCTGCTCCCGCACGTGGCCGGGCTCCGCGCGCATCCCGAACAGCAGCCGCAGCTGCCAGTCGAGCTGCTCCATCGTGCGCGTCAGCAGCGCGTTGCCGGCCAGCGCCACGATCTGCGCGTGGAAGGCGGCGACCTCCCGCGCCTCCTCCTCCGCCGTGGCCGCCTCCCGCGCCCGCTCCACCGACGCCCGCAGCCCGGCCAGCCCCGGCGGCTCCCCGGGACGGGCCGCGGCCACCGCGCGGGCGGCGAGCCGCGAGGCCTGCACCGCGAGCGGCTCCCACACCTCGTACAGGCACCGCACGTCGGCCCGCTCCAGCCGGCGCACCCGCACCCCGCTGTGCGGCAGCAGTTCCAGCAGGCCCTCGGTGACGAGGGCGCGCAGCGCCTCGCGCACCGGAACGCGCGACATCCGCAGCTCCTCGGCGACCTCCCGCTCCACGAGGCGCGCGCCCATCGGGTAACGGCGGTCGATGACGCGCTCCCGGACGGCCTCGCGCGCCTGCGCGCTCACCGACGGGCGCGCCCGCCCCGGTGCCGCTCCTGCACTGCCCGCCACGCTCGGCCGCCTTCGCTCGTCGTACCCCGGGCGAGGATACGGGCTGGGCCCGCCGCCGCGGGTTCAGCAGCCGCCCGGGGCCGACGGGGGCACGAAGGTCGCCGCCAGCACGCGGTCGGAGGTCACCTTCACGTCCATGGCGCCCCGGCCCGCCTCGGTGTACGAGGTCGGCATCTCGAGGTCGACCGGGAGGTCCTGCTCCGTGAGCCCGGCGCCCGTGTGGACGACCGACAGCGAGCCCCGGCAGGCCGACGACTGCGGCGGCACGCTGCCGTCGACGATCCCTTCCGCCGGGCCGACCGTCAGGACGGGCCGGTCCATGGGGACGTAGTGGAACCTCTGGTCCCGGGAGGACGAGGGCCGGGGGACCGGGGCCGCGACCGCCGCGCCCGGGGTGATGTCCACCCAGAACCGGCTGAGGGTCACCTGTACGGCGGAGCAGGGGCGTTCGGTCGGATCGGGATCGAAGTCCAGCCCGTCGCCGTCGATCTTCAGGGCCTTGCTGCCGTACGAGCCGCCGGAGCTCTTGAGCCGGGCGAGGTAGGTGGTGAGCTTCTCCTGGTCCATCGCGCCGGTGTCCACGCACTGCGCACTCGGAGCCGCCGAAGCCGGGCCGGGGGCGGGAGCCGGCGGGGTCGCCGGGGCGGCGGAGGCGGCCGGGGCGGCCGGGGTGGACGGGGTGGACGGGCGCGCCGGGGAGGCGGCCGGGGAGGCCCCGTCCGAACAGCCCGCCACGGCGAGCAACAGCGCCGCGGCGGGTACGGCGACGGCGAGACCTCGTGAGCGGTGACGCATGCCTGCTCCGTTCCGGTGGGGTGGGGTGCGGTCACCCGACATGGTGGCAGCCGTCCGCCAGGATCGGTGCCGGGGGTCCTGATCCCTTTGTCCCGGGCCTGGTTGACGTGGCGTCAGTAGCGGGGGCACCGTCCGGAGCGCTCCCGGCGTGTGTGAGGCTGGGGCCGAGCGCGGAGCCGTTCGCGCGGTGTACCGGTCTCGCGTCACCTGGGGGAAAGATGCGCACGGGGGTCTATCTCGCTCACCCGAAGCCGGGGAGCTTCAACCACGCGGTGTTCGACGCGGTGGTGGCGGAACTGCGGGGGAGGGGCGCCGAGGTGCGGGCGCACGACCTGTACGCCGACGGGTTCGAACCGCTGCTGTGCGCCGAGGAGACGGGGACGGTCGGGGCGGCCGCCCGCGCGCACGACGCGCACGTGGAGCTCCACCGGGCCGAGGTGGCCACCCTCGACGCGCTGGTCTTCGTCCACCCGAACTGGTGGGGCATGCCGCCCGCCGTCCTCACGGGCTGGGTCCAGCGCGTCCTCGCCCCCGGCGTCGCCTACAAGCTGGGCACCGCCGACGGTGAACCCGCGGGGTTGCTGCGGGCGGGCCGGGCGCTCGTGCTGAACACCTCCGACACGCCCGCGGACCGGGAGGAGGCGGAGTTCGGCGATCCGCTGGAGCGGATCTGGTCGGCCTGCGTCCTGCCGTACTGCGGCGTCAGCGATGTGCGACGGGTGGTCTACCGGACCGTCGGCGACTCCACCCGGGACCAGCGCGCCGCCTGGCTGGACCACGCCCGGCGGCAGGCGGCGGCGCTCCTCGACTGATCGCCGGTGCGCCGGCCCGGACGGCACGGCCGCGCGAGCGCTGTCCGGCCGGCCCGCCTCCCCGGCCCGCCTCCCCGGCCCGCCTCCCCGGCCGTCTCACCGCGCCGGGGAGCACGCCGCCGGACCGTGGGCCGGCAGACGGAGGCCCACCTCGGCGCCGCCGCCGGGCGCGGCCGTGGCGAACACGGTGCCGCCGTCGGCGGTGACGAGGTCGTGGACGATCGCCAGCCCGAGGCCCGAGCCCGGCACCGCCTGCGTGCGCGGGCCGCGGTAGAAGCGGTCGAAGACGGCGCCGCGTTCGTCCGGCGCGATACCGGGACCGTGATCGCGCACGGACAGCCGGGTGCCCTCGACGTGAACGGTGACGGCGGAGTCCCCGGGACTGAACTTCAGCGCGTTGCTCAGCAGGTTGTCCACGCAGCGCTGCACCGCCCGGGGGCGGGCCCGCACCGCCACGGGCCCGCAGACGGTGACGGTGACGCTCCGGCCGGTGCGCTGCCGGCAGCGGTGCGCGGCCTCCTCGGCGGCGGTGGGCAGGTCGACCTCGGCCGGATCCTCCTCGGTGGAGCGGTCCGTGGCCAGGTCCACGAGTTCGCGCACCAGGGTGTCGAGGGCGGCGGCCTCGGTGACCAGCGTGACGAGGATCTGCTCCTCGTCCTCGGGCGCGAGCCGGCCGCGCCCCCGCTGGAGCAGCTCCGCGCTGCCGCGCACCGAGGTCAGCGGGGTGCGCAGCTCGTGGCTCGCGTCCTGGACCAGCCGCTGCTGCTGCGCGCGGGAGCGGCCCAGGGCGCCGAGCATGCTGGCGAAGCTGCGCGTGAGCTGGCCGATCTCGTCCCGTCCGGCGGGCGGAAGCGCGGTGGTGAGGTCCTGGGTGGCGGTGATGTCCCGGGTGACCCGGGCCAGGCGGCGCACCGGCAGCAGGATGCGGTCCAGGGCGAGCCAGCTCAGCAGCGCCGACAGGGCGGTGGCGGCGACGGTCGTCCACGGGACGCGCCACAGGAACGCGTGGTCGATCCGCTCGGCGCCCGCGTAGTGCTGGGCGACCATCACGGCGCCGCCCCCGGGCAGCGGAACGGTCAGGACGCCGTACTCCGCCCCGCCGACGGTGATGTCCTCACGGGCGCTGCCCCGCCCCGTACGGGCCACCCCCAGGGTCGACTCGGGCACCGGCAGCGCCGCGCGCCCCGGATCCAGCGGCCGCACGGCCCCCTCGGCGCTCACCACCTGCTCCGTCGTGCCGGGCCGCGCCGGGGGAGTGCGGGAGACGCCGAGCAGGGTGACGACGGTCACCGCGCGGTCCTCCAGCGCGTGGTCGAACTGCTCGGCGACGAGGTCGCTGACGCCCCGGTACGACAGTCCGGCGGCGAGCGTCATGGCGAGCGCGGCGGCCGCGACGACGACCAGCGTGATCTTGGCGCGCAGCATCACGCGGCCCGGACGGTGAAACCGACGTTGCGCACGGTGTGGATCAGCCGCGGCGCCCCGTCCTCTTCGGTCTTGCGGCGCAGGTAGCCGATGTAGACGTCGAGGGAGCGGGAGGTGGTGTCGAAGCCGTAGCCCCAGATGCGCTCGTAGATCTGCGTACGGGTGAGGACCGCCCCCTGGTGGTGCAGCAGCAGTTCCAGCACGTCGAACTCGGTCTTGGTGAGGTCCAGCGGCCGGGAGCCGCGCCGCGCCCGCCGGGCCCCCGGGTCCAGGGAGAGGTCCGCGACGGCCAGCACGCCGCCCGCGCCGGGCTCCGGCTCCGTGCCGGTGCGGCGCAGCAGCGCGCGGATGCGGGCGAACAGCTCCTCGGTGGCGAACGGCTTGGACAGGTAGTCGTCGGCGCCCGCGTCCAGACCGGCGACCCGGTCGCCGATCTGGTGACGCGCCGTCAGCACCAGGACGGGCAGCCGGTCGCCGCGCCGGCGCAGCATCCGGCACAGGGCCAGGCCGTCCAGACCGGGCATGACCACATCCACCAGGGCCAGGTCGGGGGATTCCCGCTCCAGCACCGCCAGGGCCTCCAGCCCGTCGGGGGCCAGGAGCACGCGGTACCCCTCGAAGCGCAGCAGCTGGTCCAGCGTGCTGCGCACACCGGGGTCGTCCTCGACGACCAGCACCGTACGGGGGTTCTCGTTCACCTCGGTCATGTGATCATCTTCGCTGCCGGGGGCCGTGCTCACGGCAGCGGCCCTCAGTCGCGGACGGGAGCGACGGCGACCGGCGCCAGCCCCCCGAGGCAGGACGTGTCACCGGGCGTGCCGGTGCGCAGGAAGTGGCTGGTGACGCCCGTGACACAGCCGGTGGGCTCCAGCTCGGGCACGTGCCCGGTGTTGGGCACCGAGAAGAAGGCGGCGTCGCGGAACTTCGCCGCCGCCAGACGGCCGTTCGCGTCCGGGGTGTTGGCGTCCAGGTCCCCGGAGAGCACCAGCACCGGTACGTCGGGCAGTCGCAGGTCCGTGGGCTGCGGGCGCGCGGTGTTCGCACGCGGCCAGGAGATGCACACGTCCCCGCCGTCGGTGGGCCCCTCGTTGAACCCCCGCCCGGTGAACGCCCCGAAGCCGCCCTGCCCGGCGCCCGCGAGGGCCTTGCGGTACTGCTGCCACCGCACGGGCAGCGGCGCGTCCGCCGCCCACGCCTTGCGGTAGTCGTTGCAGACCACCGCGATGTACGGGGCCTGGTCCTCGGCGCTGCCCGAGGAGCCCTCCTCCCGCACCAGCTCGCGCAGCGGCCCGGTGTCGCCCTTGACGAAACGGTCGAGCGCCCGGGGGAGGTTCCCGAGCAGGGAGGGTTCGGCCGGCGCCATGCCCGCGCCCCGGCTGGCGGCCTCGTACAGGAGGTTGGCGAGCTTGCCCTCGGTGAACAGCTGCGGGTAGGTCTTCCCGCCGGCGGAGACGGGCACCGTCAGGGGCCGCTCGCGCAGCCGCCCGGCCGTGGTGGCGAGGTCGCGCACGGCCGCGTCCCCGTCGCAGGCCCGGGGGACGGACCGCTCGCAGACCCGGCGCAGGGCCAGTGACACGGCCTGCGCGGCGGGCCGGGCCAGCGGGTCGAAGTCGTGCGGGTAGGCGCCCGACAGCACGATGGTGCGCACGCGTTCGGGGTGGCGGCTCGCGTAGACGGGCATCAGGTAGGTCCCGTACGACAGGCCGTAGAGGCTGAGCTGCGGTGCGCCGAGCCGGGCCCGGACGGCGTCGAGGTCGTCGGCGGTGGCGGCGGTCGTGTAGCCCTGGGCCCGCGGGCCGAGGGCGTCGGCGCAGCGGGCGACGGCGTCGCGCTGCTGCGGGCGGGTCCCGAAGCGGTACTCGGCGTCGGTGACCCCGCAGGGGATCCGCTCGGACCTTCCGGTGCCCCGGGGGTCGACGAGCAGCAGGTCGTGGTCCTCCAGCAGCCCTTCCAGTGCGGCCGTGAACTCCGCGGCCTTGCCGATGGCGACCTCGCCGGGCCCGCCCGGGTTCACGGCTACGGTTCCCCGGGCCGCGGCCGGCCCCCGGTGGCGCACGACCGCGTAGCTCACGCCGACCGTGCCGAGCGCGGGTTCGCCGGCCACCAGCGGGCGTCGCAGGGTGCCGCAGTCCACCCGGTGCTCCGCCACGGTGGGACACCACCGCGGGGCGCTCCCGGCCGTGTCCGTGGCGCTGGCCGAGGGCAGCGCCGAGAGCAGCAGGGCCATGGTGCCCACGACCAGCCCCGCCCGCCGTGCCTGCCGTGCCCGCCGTGCCCCGTTCGTGAAAGTCGTCATGGCCGTTCCTTCCGTCCGTTCCGCCGTGTGGGCACGACCTTGCCGGGCCCGTGACAGGGAGGGGCAAGAGCGACGGCAAAGGCGCGTAAGAAAGGGCGGGGTGGAAGGCCGGCCACGCACGGGGCGGGGTGCACGGCCCGCCCGGCGGGGGCGCTCGCGCGCCCGAGCATGCGCCCGCGCGCCTCCGCGCGCCCCTGCACGAGGGATGACCGCGAGCCGGAGCCGCCCGGACCATGAACTGCCGCCACCGGCGGGTCCGGCTCGATTCGTTCATCACGGGGGAACCATGGGAAGACGCTGGCTGGTCACGGGATGCTCCTCCGGCCTCGGGCACGCACTGGCCACCGCCGCGGCCCGCGCCGGGGACGAGCTGGTGGTCACCGCCCGCAAGACCGCCGACCTGGACCGACTGGCCGCCGCCTGGCCCGGACGCATCGTCCCGGTCCCGCTCGAACTGCGGGACGCCGCCTCCTGCGAGGAGGCCGTCCGTACCGCCGCCGACCGTCTCGGCGGCATCGACGTCCTCGTCAACAACGCCGGCGTCGGACTGTTCGGCGCGGTCGAGGAGGTCTCGGACGCCGAACTGCGCGACCAGCTGGAAACCCTGGTCGTGGGCCCCTGGCGGCTCACCCGGCTCGTGCTCCCGCTGATGCGGGCCCAGGGCCACGGCCACGTCCTCAACGTATCGTCCGTCGTCGGCCGGATCGCCTTCCCCGGCCTCGGCGCGTACGTCGCCGGCAAGCACGCCCTCGAAGGCATGAGCCAGGCCCTGGCCGTCGAGGCGGCCCCGCACAACATACGCGTCACCGTGCTCGAACCGGGCATGTTCGCCACCCGCTACGGCACCTCGCTCACCGAGGCGCGCCACCGGGTCCCCGCCTACGACGCCACCAACCGCGAGATGCTCGAAGGCTCCCGCGGCCTCGCGGACAACCCCGAGACCGGCCGCCCCGAGGACTTCGCGGCCCGGGTCCTGGACATCGTCGCCGCCCACGCCCCCACGCCGCTGCGGATCCCGGTCGGCGACGACGCGTACGGCTATCTGGAAGTGGCCGAGCAGGAGGCGCGCGAGGAGTTCGCCGCGGCCCGGGCCCTCGCCCAGGGCCCGGTCGCGGCATGACGGCCCCGGCCGCCGCCCGCCGGGATCAGCCCAGCACCCGTACGGGCCGGCCGTCGAGGAACGCCCGGATGTCCTCGACCGCCTGCCCGTAGTAGGTCGCGTAGTTCTCGCGGGACACGTAGCCCAGGTGCGGGGTCGCCAGCAGGCGCGGCGCGGTCCGCACCGGGTGGTCCGCCGGGAGCGGCTCGATGTCGAACACGTCGAGGCCCGCCCCGGCGATCGTGCCCTCGCGCAGCGCCGCGAGCAGCGCGTCCTGGTCGACGATGGCGGACCGGGAGGTGTTGACGAGGTAGCCCGTCGGGCGCATCAGGGCGAGCTCCGGCGCGCCGATCAGCCCCCGGGTGCGCTCGCCCAGCGCGAGGTGGACGGAGACGAAGTCGCTCGTCCGCAACAGCTCCTCCTTGGAGGCGGCGAGGCCCACGCCGACCGCGTCGGCCCGCTCCTCGGTGAGGTTCTGGCTCCAGGCCACCACCTCCATCCCGAAGGCGAGCCCCACCCGCGCCACCCGCTCGCCGATCTTCCCGAGCCCCAGCAGCCCGAGCCGGCGCCCGTGCAGGTCGGCGCCGAGGGTCGACTGCCAGGGCCCGCCGCCGCGCAGCGCGGCGGACTCGGGCACGATCCCGCGCGCCAGCCCGAGCAGCAGCGCCCAGGTCAGTTCGACGGGCGGGGTGGAGGCGCTGGCGGTCCCGCAGACGGTGACGCCGTGCCGGGCCGCGGCCTCGAAGTCGATGGCCGCGTTGCGCATGCCGGAGGCGACGAGCAGCCGCAGCGCGGGCAGCCGGGCGATCAGGCTGCCGGGAAACGGCACGCGCTCGCGCAGGGTGACGACGATCTCGAACCCGGCGAGCGCCTCGGCCAGAGCGTCCTCGGACTCGAAGTGCCGGGAGAAGCAGACCACTTCGACCTCGCCGGCCACCGGCCCCCAGTCGGCCACCTCGGTCGCCACGGACTGGAAGTCGTCGAGCACGGCACAGCGGAGTTTCATCGCGTCACCCTCACAGGAATCGGACGGAGTCGGGCGGAGTCAGGCGTCCATTGTCGTCACACCCGCCGCGGCGCCCTCAGATCACCTGATCGGCCGCCTTGTCCAGGAAGGCCTGGAGCGCGTCCAGCTGTTCGCGCACGGCCTGTTCGAACGCGGCGGCCTCCTTGCGGGCGTCGGCGCCTTCGGGCCCCTTCGCGGACCGGGCGGTGGCGATCTCCCCCACACGGGTGGAGAGGTCGCCGATCCGCTCCAGGTCCCGCCGGTCGGCCGGCGGCGTCACCAGGCGGACGGTGGTCACGGCCCGGGCCAGGTCCGTGTTGGCCGGTGAGTACTTCTCCTCGAACAGGCGCCGCCTGTCCTCGGCGCTCCTGGCCGGGTCGAGGCTCACGCTCAGCAGCTGGGTGGCCTGCTGCACGTACGCGTTCGTGGTCGCCGCGAGCTCCACGTACGCGGCCCGCCGGATGTCGGCACGGCGCGCGTCGGCGTCGTCACGGTGGGCGTTCCCGGCCTCCACGTACGCGAGCACGCTCCCGGTGAGTCCGGCCAGGGCGCCGATCAGGGCGCCCGTGAGGGCCGCGAAGGCGGTTCCCCGCCGCCGCGGCCGCGCGTCGGCGCGATCCGTCCCGTCCGTCGTCCCGCTCTGTTCCTCTGCCATGCACTACCGGTACCGCGGGCGGCCGGCGCCGTCCCACGCACCACCTGGAGGCACGCACCGGGGCCCGGCTTGAGGGCTGGCCCCATCGGCGTAGCGTGAGAGGAGAGGCCCGGGTCCCCCGGCGGACGGCGCCGGTGTGCGGTGCGGGCGCGAGGAGCGTCGGCCATGGGAAAGATCTCCGTCGACCAGCTGCGCGAACGGGTGCGCGGTGCGGTCGTCACCCCCGAGGACGCCGCCTACGACGAGGCGCGCAAGGTCTACAACGCGATGATCGACCGCAAGCCCGCGGTGGTCGTGCGCTGCTCCGGTGCCGCGGACGTCATGGCGAGCGTCGATTACGCCCGGGAGAACGGGCTGGACCTCGCCGTCCGCGGCGGCAGCCACAGCGTGCCCGGCTTCGGCACCTGCGACGGCGGCGTCGTGGCGGACCTGTCCGGGATGCGCGGGGTCCGGGTCGACCCCGGCGACCGCACGGCACGCGCCGAGGGCGGAGCCACCTGGGGCGACTTCAACGCGGCCACCCACGTCTTCGGGCTGGCCACGACCGGCGGGATCATCTCCACCACCGGTGTCGCCGGGCTCACCCTCGGTGGCGGCATCGGCTACCTCAGCCGCGGACAGGGCCTGAGCTGCGACAACCTGGTCTCGGCGGACGTGGTGACCGCGGACGGCCGGCTGCTCGTCGCGAGCGAGGACGAGAACGAGGACCTGTACTGGGCGCTGCGCGGCGGGGGCGGCAACTTCGGCGCGGTCACCTCGCTCCAGTTCCGCCTGGCCCCGGTCCGGGACGTGTACGGCGGCCCCATGCTGTTCGAACTGGAGGACGCCGCGGCCGTGCTGCGCGGCTACCGCGACCTCATCGCCGACGCGCCCCGCGAGCTGGGCTGCTTCCCCGCCTTCCAGATCGCCCCGCCGCTGCCGTTCATCCCCGAGGACCGGCACGGGCAGCCGTTCATCCTGATGGTGGCCTGCTGGTCCGGCCCGCTCGACGAGGGCGAGCGGGCGCTGGAGCCGCTGCACGCGTTCGCGCCCGTGGTCGCCGAGCACGTCGGCCCCATGCCCTACCCGGCGCTGAACGGTGCCTTCGACGCCCTCGTGCCACCGGGGCTCCAGCACTACTGGAAGGCCAACTTCGTCGGCGAGCTCAGCGACGAGGCGATCGAGGCGCACCTGCGGCACGGCCCCCGGGTCCCGGTGGTGAACTCGACCGTGCACATCTACCCGGTCAACGGCGCCTGCCACGACGTCCCGGCGGACGCGACGGCCTTCGCCTACCGGGACGCCTCGTTCGCCACCGTCATCGCCGGCATGTGGCCCGACCCCGCCGACAACGAGGCCAACACGGCCTGGGTCCGCGCGTACTACGAGGCGACCGCCCCGCACTCGGAGGAGGGCGGGTACGTCAACTTCATGGCCGGTGACGACCAGGACCGGATCCGGGCCAACTACAAGGGCAACTACGACCGGCTCGTGTCGGTCAAGCGCGCCTACGACCCGGACAACCTGTTCCACCTGAACCAGAACATCACGCCCTGAGGCGCGGGCCGGGGCCCGGCGGGGGAGCCCTCAGCGCGCGGCCCCGAGCGCGCGCACGTCGACCTTGTAGGGCGCGAAACCGGCGTTGTTCTTGCAGCCGAGCTCCTCCCAGGTGCTGACCTTGGTGACCGGGTCGGTGTGGCTCAGGCGGTACTTGCAGGCGCCCTTGATGTACTGGCCCTTCACGCCGCCGGGGAAGTCGATCTCCTTGTTCCACAGGTACGGCGAGTTGTAGCCGTTGACACGGGCCGTGGCGTTCACGTCGATGCCGCCGGGCGCGTAGATCTCGTAGACCCAGCCCGTCTTCGCCGATCCGTAGGTGGCGAACTTCTGGGCCACCCACTTCTCGCAACTGGTGCTCAGGTGCGCGCTGTTCTGGCCCCCGCCCTGGACGATGTACTCGGCGAGCGGGGTCAGCCGGTCACCGCGCGGTGTGAAGCCGGTGCCGAAGATCTCGTCCACCGTCTCGCGGGTGTCGCCGCGCCACAGGACGTTGACGTCGCTGCGCCACTGCCAGCGCTCGTCGGCCGCACCGGCCGCCACGTCACGGTGGATCGACGGGTTCGTCGTCGTGCGGTACCAGTCCCAGGCGTCGTACGCGACGGTCGGCCCGCAGGGCTTGGTCAGTTCGTCGTCGAGCACGACGGCCGGGGCGACAGTGGCCGGAGCGGCGGCGGCCGGAGCGGCGGCGGCCGGGGTGAGGGCGGCGACGGAGACGAGGGAGACGGCGGCGAGCAGCCGGAGAGCGGTCTGCAGCATGGTGGGGACCCATCGGTTGATCGACATGACGGGCCCTTTATAGGGGCGCCCGCGCCACCCGGCCGGGCGTGCGGCGTCGGGTCCACCCGCACGGGCGGATCAGTCGTACCGGGTAAAGGATTCGCCGCCGCGCCGCGCGGGGGGTGAGCCGGGCGGGTGAGGCGCGGGAGAGGAGCGCGCGACGGGGCAGGGTTCATGGGGAGAAGGGATCCCTCGGGGGGATCCCCCGTCGAAGGAGCGTGCCGTGGCCCTGTCCCGTACCGAACGTGAGCAGTTCCTCGCCGAGCCCCACGTCGCCGCGATCGCGGTGAGCGGGGGAGCGGAGGGCGACCGCGCACCGCTGACGGTCCCCATCTGGTACCAGTACGCGCCCGGCGGCGACATCTGGATCATGACCGGCCGGGACTCGCGCAAGGCCGGCCTGATCCGGGCCGCGGGCCGGTTCACCCTGATGGTGGACCGGCTGGAGCCCACGATCCGGTACGTGTCGGTCGAGGGACCGGTCGTCTCGACGGTGGCGGCCACGCGCGAGCAGCTGGTGGAGATGTCCTCCCGGTACCTGCCGGCGGAGAAGGTCGAGGGCTACGTCGACTTCGCCTGGAAGGAGCACGGCGAGCAGGTCGTGATCCACATGCGCCCGCAGCGGTGGGTGAGTTCGGACCTCGGCACCGTCTGACGCCGCCGCCCGCCGCCGGGAGGGGCCACGGGGGTCAGCCCGGCTGCGGTCCGGTGGGGGCGGTGGCCTCGGGGCCGTCGTCCGGCAGGGTCCAGAACCGGTCCAGGGTGGCCAGCACGAGCCGGCACACCGCGTCCGGATCGGCGCTGGCCAGCGGCTCACGGGCGGCGACCGTCCGCATCAGGCCGATGCCCAGCAGCCACGCCATCGCGAGGTCGGCGCGCAGGGCGCCGTCCGCGGACGGCGCCAGGCCGGCCAACGCCTTCTGGTACTCCCCGCCCAGCTCGCGCAGGGTCGCGGTCGCCTCGTCGCCCCGGCCGACCGACCTCAGGTACACCTCCAGGGAGCGGTCGGCCCCCGGGGCGCTGCGCGTGAGCATCGACCGCAGGGCGGTTTCGAAGAGGTCCTCCGGCGCGGTCGTGTGCAGCTGCTCCAGGCCGCCCCGGGCGACGACCTCGGTCAGCAGCCCGTGCTTGGAGCCGAAGTAGCGGAAGAGGAGCGCCTGGTTGGCCCCGGCGCGCTCGGCTATCGCCCGGACCGTGGTCCGCTCGTAGCCCCGCTCGGCGAACAGCTCGCCCGCGGCTTCGAGCAGCCTCAGCCGGGTGGCCGCGGCGTTGCGGGGGCGCTCCGCGGGCTGCGGGCGCGGGGATTCGTCCACGCTGATGGTCCTCTCGGAGGGCCCGTCAGGATAACGGCCACAAACCGTCGTTGACCGTCCGGATGCCCCGTTCTAGGTTGTAAGCAGCTGCTTACAACGAGGGAGGCCGCAGTGACGACCACCGGCACCACCCCCCGCTCCTACCCCTTCAACACCGCGGAGGGACTCCAGCTCGCCGAGGAGTACGAGCGCGTCCGCGACCGGCCCGGCCTGTTGCGCGTACAGATGCCGTACGGCGAACCGGCCTGGCTGGTCACCCGCTACGCGGACGCCCGCCTCGTGCTCGGCGACGCGCGGTTCAGCCGGGCGGCGGGCGCCGCCCACGACGAGCCCCGCCAGTCCGAGGGCCGCACCGACAGCGGCATCCTGGGCATGGACCCGCCCGACCACACCCGGCTGCGTTCCCTGGTGGCCAAGGCCTTCACCGTCCGGCAGGTCGAGAAGCTCCGGCCCCAGGTGCGCGCGCTCACCGAAGGACTGCTCGACGAACTGGAGGCGGCCGGGCCCCCGGCCGACCTCGTCGACCGCTACGCGCTGCCCGTCCCGGTGGCCGTGATCTGCCGGCTCCTCGGCGTACCGGTCGAGGACCGTCCGCGCTTCCGGGTGTGGAGCGACGCGGCGCTGTCGACCAGCTCGCTCACGGCGCAGGAGTTCCACGCCAACCGCGAGGAACTGCGCGCCTACATGGCCGGACTGATCGAGGCACACCGCCAGGACCCGCGGGACGACCTGATGACGGCCCTCATCGAAGCGCGGGACGGGGACGGCGACCGGCTCTCCGAGCTGGAGCTCGTCGACCTGTGCGTGGCGGTCCTGGTGGCCGGGCACGAGACGACGGCCTCGCAGATCCCCAACTTCGTCCTCACCCTGCTCGACCACCCCGAACAGCTCGCCCTGCTGCGCCGCGACCCGGCCCTGATCGCGAACGCCGTGGAGGAACTGCTGCGGTTCGTACCGCTGGGCAGCGGGGCGAGCCAGGCCCGCTACGCCACCGAGGACATCGAGGTCGGCGGCACCCGCGTCAAGGCCGGGGAGCCGCTGCTCGTCGCGACCGGCGCCGCCAACCGCGACGCGCTGCGCTTCACCGGCGCGGGGGTCCTGGACATCCGCCGGCCCTCCAACCAGCACCTGGGTTTCGGCCACGGCGTCCACCACTGCCTGGGCGCCCCGCTGGCCCGCATGGAACTTCAGGAGGCCCTGGGGGCGCTGCTGCGGCGCTTCCCCGGGCTGGAGCTCGTCGGGGACATCACCTGGAAGAGCGAGATGCTGGTGCGCGGGCCGCGCGTCATGCCGGTGGGGTGGTGAGCGCGGTGAACTGGACCGTACGGGTCGACGCCGGGCTGTGCATGGGGTCGGGCATCTGCGCGGGCACCGCTCCGGACGTGTTCGTGCTGGAGGACGATCACGCCCGGCCGCGCGCCGAGCGGGTCGCCGCGCGGGAACGCATCCTGGAGGCCGCCGACATGTGCCCGGCACAGGCCATCACGGTCCTCGACGGCGCCACGGTGATCGGCCCCCGTCCGGACTGAGGCCGCCCCGGCCGCGGTGGTCGCCGGCCCGCGGTGGCCACCGGCCCGGGGTGTCGAACGCGCCCCGGGATGCCCGGGCGCCCCGACGCGCGCCCCCGGGTGCGCGGCGGCCGGCGCGCCGGGCGTGCGCCGCCGGCTGCCCCCCGCCCCTCCGGGCGGAGCGCCGCGCCTGCGGAACCGGCCCGGAGACGGCTCAAACCCGGGCGGAACAAGCCGATCCGGTTGTGGGAACGGTGAGGGTTTCGAAGGCCGTCCGCCGACCCCCGCCGAGGTCGGACGCCTGTCCGCGGACCGGGGGTGGCACGAGGGGAGCGCCCGGCTTCGGCCACACGCCCCCACACGCCTCCCGCGGGGACGTTCCCTCCCTACGGTAGCTGGGCACCCGCTTGGTGCCGATCGATCGCCACCCGAGGGGAACCCCGATGACCAAGGTCCTGGTGCTGCACAACGTGTGCCTGGTGAGGTCCGCGCTGGCCGCACTGCTCAGATCCGAAGGCGACTTCGAAGTCACCTCCGCCGGATGGCGCGCCGCCGCCCGTCAGGCGGACTTCTTACGACCGGACGTGGCGGTCGTGGACCTCGACTGTCCGGGGGTGTCGGCCGCCCTTCTCGCGGACGCCGGCACCGTCCGTCTGCTGCCCCGTTCCACCACCCCCCTGCTCGTGCTGGCCCGGGCCGACACCCCCGGCTCGCTGCGCCGGGCCTTCCAGACCCAGGCCCTCGGCTACGTCGACAAGGACGGCTCGCCCGGCCGCCTGGTCCGGGCCATAGGCAAGGTCGCCGCGGGAGAACGGTTCATCGACGCGACCCTCGCCTCGGCCTTCATGGAAGCCGACCCCATGCCGCTGAGCCCGCGCGAACTGAGCGTCCTGGCCCGGGCCGCCGAGGGCGACTCGATAGCGGAGATAGCCCGCGCCCTGCACCTCGCCAGCGGAACCGTACGCAACTACATGGCCGCCGTGACGCGGAAGACCGGCGCCCGCAACCGGGTCGACGCCATCCGGATATCCCGGCGGGCCGGCTGGGTCTGAGCCGCCGGTCCGAGTTCCCCCCGCTGCACCCCGCCCCCCGCCGACGGCGGCCGGGCGATCGGCCCGGCCCGTGCGCGCCTCAGCCGCGCCCGTTCCACAGACCCACCAGATCCCGGTACAGGGGCGACCTGGCCGGAAGCTCCGCATGCGTGCCGCACACCGCCCGGGTCCCGTCGAGCACCAGGACCCGGTCGGCCCGGACCGCGGAGGAGATGCGGTGGGCCACCACCACGAGGGCGCCGGGCCGTTCGGCCAGCGCCCGCTCGGCGCGTTCCTCGGCGGGCGGGTCGAGGTGGCAGGTGGCCTCGTCGAGCAGGAGCAGGGGGGCGGGGGAGAGGTAGGCGGCGACGAGGGCGAGGTGCTGGCGCTCGCCCTGGGAGAGCCGCCCCGGATCGACGGCTCCGTCCGGCCCGCCGAGCCGCTCCACCAGCGCGTCCGCCCCGAGGGCGGCCGCGGCGCGCGCCAGCTCGCGCCCGGACACCGGGCCGGGGCACAGGTGGGTCAGGTTCTCGCGGACCGTGCCGGTGAAGACGTACGCCTGCTGGGGCAGCAGCGTCCGGCGGACGTCGGGGCCGGAGCCGGGGCCGCCGCCCCACGCGGGCGCGCCCCCCACCCGTACGGAGCCCCGCCCGGGTGGCAACAGGCCCGCGATCAAGGCCGTGAGCGTGGACTTGCCGATCCCGCTCGGCCCCACCACGGCCAGGTGCTCCTGAGGCCCGACCACCAGGTCGAGGCCGTCGATCACCGGCTGCGACCGGGGCCCGTACGCGAAGCCCACCCGGCGGAGCTCGACGGCGGGCGCGACGGCGGGCACGGCGGTGGGCGCGGCGGGGCCACCGGCATCGTCCCGAGCCGGAGGAACGGCGGGAGCGCGCGGCGCCGGGGGCGCGGCCGGGTCCGGGAGCGGGCCGCAGAACCGGTCCAGTACCACCAGCAGCCGGGTGCCCGCCGCGCCCAGGGCCGTCATCAGCGCGTCCAGGGCGGGCAGCAGCGACTGGACGAGGTAGGTCAGGGCGCCGGCCACCGCCCCCGTGCTCACCCCGCGCCCCAGGAGCCACGGCGTGCCGGCCAGCAGCACGACGACCGGCAGCCGGCCGGCGACCCCCAGGCTCAGCGTGCGCAGGGCGCTCCAGCGCGCGAGGCGCCGCGTCAGCCGCTCCTGTTCGGCGATCAGCCGTTCCACCGCGGCTCCGGCCCGCTCCCCGCCGCCGCAGGCGACGACGTCGCGCAGCCCCGCTGCCAGCTCGCCCGTCCGCGCGGACAGGGCCTCGTCGGCGTCGAGCGCTGCCCGCTGGACGCGCGCCATCGGGTGCAGCGTCGCCAGGAACCCCGCCGTACCCAGGACCAGCGCGGGGAGCACGAGGACCAGCAGGACGGGCGCCAGCGCGGCGAGCCCGAGCAGCGCGCCCAGGGCGGTGAAGACGAACGACCGGGCGACCAGGACCAGTCCGGCGAAGGAGTCCCGGGCCATCTCGGTCTGCTGCGTGAGCCGGGAGACCGCGCCCTCGTCACCGGCCCGCCAGGGGTCGGCCACGGCCCGCCCGACCGCCTGGCGCACGGCGCGCCGCACCAAGCCGTCCCGCAGTGGCTCGACCAGGTCCGCGAGGCCGCCGAACACCCCGCGCAGGGCGACGGCGCCGATGAGGGCGCCCGCCGCGGCCACGGCCAGCCAGGCGATGCCCGTACCGGTGCGGCCCGCGAGGAAGCCGTCGTCGAGGGCGCGGGCCACCGCGTAGCCGCCGAGGAAGGTGTGGGCGGACTCCAGCAGGGACCACAGCGCCAGGGCGCGCAGCGGACGGGACCGGCCGCGCAGGAAACGGCGCCCCTCGCCGGACACCCGGCGCCAGGTCCCGTACTCGCTCATCGCAGGGCCTCCCGGCCGGGCGGCTCTTGGGCGGTGGGCGCGGGCCCCGCCGCCTGCGGGTCGGGCGCGTCGCCGAACACCGCCCGGTAGGCGGGGTCGCGCCACAGCTCGGTGTGCGTGCCGGTCGCCCGGACCCGGCCCCCGTCGAGCCATACGACGAGGTCGGCGCGGGCGGCCGAGGACACGCGGTGGGCGACGACGAGCCGGGTGCCCGGGCGGACGTCGTCGCGCAGGGCCCGTTCCACCTCGCGGGCGGTCAGGGTGTCCAGGCTCGACAGCGCGTCGTCCAGGACGAGCAGCCGGCCGGCCCGGCAGAACGCCCGTGCCAGGCCCAGGCGTTGCAGCTCGCCGCCGGAGACCGGCGCGTCCTGGAGGGAGGTCCCGTAGCCCCGGGGCAGGCGCCGGACGAAGTCGTCGGCGCCGGCCGCCCTGGCGGCGGCGCGCACGGCCTCCGCCCCGGGCGGCGGTCCGTCGCCGAACGCGATGGCGCCCGTGACGTCCCCGCCGAAGAGGGCGGGCCGTTCGAAGGCGTGGCCCACCTCGCGGCGCAGCTCCTCGGCGGACAGCTCCTCCAGCGGGACGCCGTCCAGCAGCACCCGGCCCCCGTCGCAGGCGGTGAGCCGCCCGGCGACGGCGGCCAGGGTCGTCTTGCCGGAACCGGAACGGCCCACGACGGCGGCGGTCGTCCCGCCGGGCACGCGCAGGTCGACGTCGTGCAGGAGCACGGCGGAATCGCGGACGACGCGGACGCCGCACAGTTCCAGGGTGCCGGTGCCGTCCTTCGGCAACAGGGCATCGCCCTGGGTCAGTTCGGGCAGACCGAAGAGGACCGCCGTACGGCGGGCGGCGCTGCGGCCGCGGACCACGGCCGCCAGCCGCCCGGTCACGGCGCCGACCCCGGCCGCGAGGCCCGCGTAACGGACGGCGGCGAGGAGACCGCCGACGCCGAGGGCCCCGGCCGCGAGGCGGATCCCGCCCACGCCGAGGACGACGTACAGCAGCAGCGGCATGAGGGCGCTGGTGCGGGCCATGGTCGCGCCGTAGATCCGCCAGGTCCGCCGCCCCTCGGCGCCCAGTTCCGGCAACCGGGCCAGTACGCGGGCCTGTTCGTGCTCCGCGGTGCCGGCGGCGGCGATGGTGCGGGCGCCCCCGAGGACCTCCACGAGGCGGCCGGCCATCGCGAGCTGCACCTCCTGGTAGCGGCTGACGCTGGCGCCCGAAGCGCGGGCGAACGTCTTCAGCAGGATCGCGAGCAGCGGGAGTCCGGCGAGGAATGCCAGCGCGGTCCAGGCGTCGACCAGGAAGAGCGCGACCAGTCCGCCGAGCGGGGGCAGCAGGGCGACGGCGGCGCTCACGACGGCCGCCGGTACGGCGCCCGCGGCCGTGGCGTGGGTGGTCAGCCGGGCGGAGAGTTCGCCGGGGGAGTGGCGGGCGGCGTGGTGCGGTGCGGTGCGCAGCAGCCGGGCGAGGCCGAGCCGGCGCAGCCGGGCGGTGGAGCGGGCGTCGACGCCGCCGGTGAGCCGCGCCGTCGTCGCGTCGAAGACGACCTCGGCGGCGATGACCGCCGCGCACCAGGCGGTCCAGCGGGCGCCGGCGGGGTCCTGGCGCAGCAACAGGTCGAGGGTGTGGCCGAGCAGGGCCGGTTCGGCCAGGGCCGCGCCGGCCGCGGCCACCGAGGAGGCGGACACGGCGGCGAGCCGGCCGGCACTGTGCCGCGCGGCCGACCGCAGCGCCCGGTCGGCGCCGAGGGCGGCCGCCGCCTCGCCGGCGGGATCGGGCGCAGTCATGGGCGGCGGCTCCAGAAGGGTCTCCAGGATGGTCCGGGAACGTGGTGCGGGCCCGGGCGGCGAACCGCCCGGGCCCGAGGACCTGGCTAGTTACAGGTCGTGATGCTCAGGCTGCTGTCGCCGCAGAGGAGGAGGCTGGCGCGGCTGCCGCCACCGCCACCGCCGTGCGCGGCCTCGGTGGTCTCTTCCTTCGGGGTGTCCATCGACTGCAGGTCAAGGAGCGTCATGTCTGAATCCTCTTCACTGTGGTGGTGTTCCGATGGGACTCGGCCCCCACGAGGGGGACCGGCTTGTGGGCCGGCGCGGCGGACCGCGGCGGCGGGAGGAACGGCAGGTGCGCGCGCCCGCCGGGCGCGGCGCTGCCGAGGGCGAGGAGCGCGCCGGCCGTGCCCGTGGACAGGTCCATGGACAGCCGCATCATCTGCTCGCCGGGGAAGGCCAGACGGCCACGGTAGGGGACCGCGTGCCGGGCCAGGGCGTCGACCTGCCGGGCGATGTCCGCGGCGGCGGTGCCGGGCCCCGGCGTCGTGGTCCGCGCCAGGTGCAGGATCATTCCGGCGGCGCCGCGGAACAGGCCGGGCTGGGCGTAGAACGTCGCCTGGGCGGCGCGGACGATCTCCGGCCGGGCCCGTTCGAAGCGGTCGTCCCGCCCGTGCTCCAGCCAGTCGTCGAGCACCATCCCGATGCCGACGCTGCCGCCCCCGAGGTAGGGCATCGTGCGCCATCCCTCGTTGACCTGGAGGGTGCCGAAGACGCTGGTCACGCAGTGGTCGAGGTCGCGGTGCAGGGACCGGCCCGCGAGGGCCAGCAACTCCGGCTCACCGGTGCGTTCGTAGAGCCGCAGGTACAGCAGGGCGACTCCGCTGGGGCCGTGGAGCAGACCGGCCCGCTGGGGCCCGGGGCCTTCGGCGAGGAGGTCGGCGCAGCGCAGGGCCGCGGAGCAGAGGTCCCCCTCGCCGGTGGCCGCGCCCAGGGAGTCCAGAGCCAGCCCGATGCCGGCGAGTCCGCCGTGCAGGTCGGGGCCGGCCGACTGCCATGGCTGGCGCAGCAGTTGTCCGGCGAGGGCGAGCGCGCGCTCGCGGTGGCCGAGCCGCTCCAGGGTCCAGGCGAGACCGGCGAGGCCGTCGTAGAAGCCGAGCGGCGTGCCGGAGGGCGGCTCCTTCGTCCGGTCCAGCAGCCATTGTTCGGCCTCGGGCCACGGATCGGCGCCGGTCTCGGCGAGCGCGTACAGGACGCCCGCGGCTCCGTTTCCGAAGGAGGCTCCGCCGCAGGCGGCGGCGAACTGGGCTATGTCGCCGGGGAAGAGGCGGTCCTCGCGGTCGAAGGTGGCGCTCGCCCGCAGGGCCGCCGCCATCGAGGCGCGGGCCGCCGCCCAGTCGCCCGGTTCCACGGGCAGGTAGCCGCTGCGGCGCGCGGCCGCACCGGCGCCGGCATGCGCGTCCGTACCCGCACCGGATCTCGCGTCGGCTCCCGGCTGTGCGGGGGACGCGGCTCCGGCATCGGCTCCGGCACCGTCGAGGATCTCGCGGACCGCTTCGTCGAGGAAGGCGCGGGGTACGGGGAACTGCTCGGCGGCGATCTCGGCGAGGTGCGCGGCCTTGGCCCGGTCGAGCACCAGCAGACTGGTGAGCGGCAGGAACAGGGCCAGGCGCAGGCAGGCCAGGGCGTAGCGGTCGACGGCGAATCCCCGCCGGTCGGCCGGAGCCACGAACGCCGGATTGGCGACGGTCTGGCGCAGCCCCTCGTCGACGTGCGCGGCCGCCTCGAAGTCGAGCAGCGCGACGGACGGTTCCCCGCTGTCCGGGTCCTCCGCGACCATGATGTTGAAGAGGTGCAGGTCGTTGAAGACGATCCCGCGGGCGTGCACCGCCTCCACGGCCCGCGTCACCTTCCGGTGGATGTCCAGCGCCCACCGGGTGTACTCCGCGAGCTCGGAGGGATCGGGGTCCGCCTCGATCAGCGGGTGGCGGCGGGCGAAGAAGGTGTTGAGGGGCTTGCCCTCCAGGTGCTGCATCGCGAGGAAGTGGTGGTCGCCGACGGTGAAGGTGCCGTGGACCGAGGGGACGCAGTCCAGTCCGGCGAGCTGCTCCAGCGCCCGCCGTTCGCGGTGCAGCCGGGTCACCGCGTCGGCCCCGTCGGCCGCCAGACCCGCGAAGGGGCGCGCTTCCTTCAGGACGACCGGTTCGTCGGTGCGCAGGTCCCGGCCGGCGTAGACGCCGCCGCCGTTGGAGAAGTGCAGGGCCCGCTCGACGGTGTAGGGGAGCCCTTCGAGGGTGACGGCGGCCCGCCGGGCGAGGTGCGGGGTCAGGAACGCCGGCGGCTCGACCCAAGCGGGCGGCTGGAACACCGGCCCCCGCGTGTCGGGCACCAGCGTTCCGTCCGGAGCCTCGATCGCCGGGACGAGCTCGCCACGGTCGTCGTAGCAGTGCCGCAGGGTGAAGCTGCCGTAACGCAGGTGCACCGGGCCGTCGTTCCAGCGCAGGTCGCTGAGGATGTAGGGGCCGGGTTCGGCGGCCAGCAGCGCGTCGAGCTCCTCGGCGATGCGGCCGCACCCCTCCTCGTCCGCCGGATACACGGTGAGGAACTTGCCGCTCGCCGCACGGTCCGCGTACTTCGCGTTGCGCAGGTGCAGGAGGTAGCGGCTGGGCACGAACTTGAAGGCGATCTCACGGTCCACGCAGTAGCGGTAGACCCGTTCGAGGACGGATTCCGCATTGTCCAGGCAGGCCGAGACGTGGATCTTCCAGCCCTGGGAGGGGAGCCGGATCCCGAGGGGCCGCAGCGCCAGCCAGTCCCCGCTGCGGTGTGTCTGCCACCCCGCCGGTACGGGGGCGAGCGCGGCCGGGTAGTTCTCCTCGGCGCGCCGGTACGGCGCGTCGTAGAACCAGCGGTCGGCGTCGCAGAAGGCGGCGTACCCCTTGTTCACTCCTGCTCCCTCGGTCGGTGACGTGTTCAACGCTGTCACGCGGACCGGGGGCGGGAACAGTCACGGCTGTCACCGACGGGGTGTGCAATACGCACGAGTCACCAAGCGGGGCCCCGCACGCACCGGGGGGCGAGCGGCGGGCACGGCGCTGTGCGGCCCGTTCGCGGGCCGCACAGCGGTTGCGGGCTGTCGTCGGCGGTGTCAGCAGCCGTCGTCGTACCCTCCGTACCCTCCGCCCCAGTCGTCATCGTCGTCGTACCAGCCGTGGTTGTAGCCGTGGTCGTCGTCCCAGCCGCCGCCACCGTGGGTGACGTAGGTGACGGAGTGGGTCGGCATCGCTGCCGAGGCCGTTCCCGCCGCGCCGAGCGCGGCGCCACCGGCCATCAGGACGCCGATCGCGGAGACCGCGAAGAGCCGCTTCACTCTCAGTGCTTGCATGATCTCGAAACCCTTCTCGTGGGGGTGCCTCGAATGCGGCACGAAGCGCTCTGCCTCCTCTCGGGGAGATGTAACGGAGGATTGCCCGTGGTTGATGAATGTGTTGAGTGCGTGTCCGCCGTCAACGCGGCTCGTCGAGCCGCGGACCTTCAGGGCTGGAACGCGTTTCTCACGCCGTGCGTGCTACCGCAGGCAGAGGGCGGTGTACGCGGTTCCCGCGGTTTACGACCGCCTTATATGCATACTAGTCACCCTTTTGCGACTCGTCACCTCGGGAGTTCCCCGCCCGCACCGGCCGCCTTCTACGGGCGCGGCAGGCTGCCGCCGGCCCGCCCGCGCCCGGCCAGGGCGAGCCGGGCCGGGCGCCCACCCGCGACGGGCGCACCCTCTTCCACCAGCGGCTCCCGGGACCGGGCGCGGCCGCCGCCGCCCCCGCCGTGGTGTACGACCGCAGCGGCCTCGGCAGGAGCGCCCCCGACACCGCCTCGCGCCGCCGCGGCCGTCTCGCGTCCGACCTGAACGACCTGACCTCCTGGTCGGGCACAGCGGGGGCGGGCCGGTGGTGCGCGTGGCCGCCGCCGCCCGCCCCGAACGGGTCGCCGCCGTCGTGCTGGTGGACCCGCAGCCCGTCCAGGAAGGACACCGCCTCGTCGCGACCGCGCACGGCGAAGGCGTGCCCGTCCGTGGGGTGCTCGGCCGCGCCCGGCGCATCGCCCCGGACTGCGCAGGACGCGGACCGACCCGATCCGGATCACCTCCGGCGGCCGCTTCTCATGGGTCCGGGTCGTCGGGCGTCGCGGAAGGCGGGCGTGACGCCGGTGTCGACCGGGACCAGGGTGTCCCCGGTGCGGTGCGCGGGGGAGTCGGCGACGTCGGGGCGGCCGTGTGCGAAGTCCAGCTCCTGCCCGAGGACCAGCACGGTCGCCCCGTCGATCCCGATCAGATCACCGGGCGGGGCCATCGATTCCTCCCGCGATCTCGCCGGTGCGGATCCGCGCGTCAGCGGGCGAGGTGCCACCACTGGTCGTCGTAGGCGTCGCCGCAGGACGCCTGGACCGCGGGGCGGGAGGGCTGCGCGCCCTGCACCACCAGGCACTTGGCGTTGCCGCTGCCGCGCAGCATGGAGTGTCCCGCCCTGCCGCCCTCGCCCCACAGCAGCTCCCAGTGCTGTCCGTCCCGTCCGGCGGCGCAGGCGAACTGGCGGGCGGGGGCGAAGTTCCCCGGGTCCGTCAGGGTCAGGCACCGGCCGCTGAGGCCGTCGCGCAGGGTGCGCGGGGCGCCGTCCTCCTGCCCGCCCAGGGTCCAGGTCCGGTCCGGGGCGCCGGAACAGGTGTCCTGCACCGGTACGAGGCCGTCCCCGGCCCCGGGGACCCGCAGGCACATCCCGCTGCCGTCGTTGACCAGCCGCCCGGTGAGCGGAGACGGATCCGTCCGGCCCGGGCCCGGCGCGACCGCGTCCGGGGTCCTCGGGGCCGCGCCCTCCGCGGGGCGGCCCGGGTCGCCGCCCATCCGGACGGCGATCACGACGGCCACGCACACCAGCGCGACCGCGCAGGCCGTGAGGACGCGCGTGCGGTGCTCGTGGAGGTTGACCTGGAGGTTCCCGCTGCCGTGCTGCACCCCGGCCGGGGCATGGAAGGCGTCCCCGTCGCGGCGGCCGCCCCGCTGCGGGCCGTCGGGCGGGTCCTCGGCGCCGGCGGGCCCGGTTCCGCTCACGGGCGGGAGTCGAACCGGTTCAGCTGGACGCTGTCGTTCCCGGACTGGACCGCCGCCGGGCCGTGGAACACGTTCCCCGTGATGCCCCCGGCGGCCGGTCGCGCGGACCGGGCGGTCTCCTCCAGCAGGGCGCGGATTCCGGCCGCGAGCGAGGCCCGCTCGTCCGCGTCCAGCGCGCCCAGCAGGTCCTCGGTCCGGGGCCGCCACGCCGTACGGATCCTCGTGCGCTCCTCGTCCCCGCCGCCCTGCGGGCCGCTCCCGTCCGGCCCGGCGGCCGCCGCCAGCTCGGCCGCGGAAAGGTCCAGGCGTTGCAACTGGGCTGATTCCTCACGTGCGTCACCGCGCCCGAACAGCCGGGCCAGGCCGCTGCGGAACGCCAGCCACCCGTCCGTTCCCGCGGCCTGCAGTACGCCCGAACCCACCGCCGTCGCCAGCGCGACCGTCGCTTCGTCCCACACGGGGCTCCCCCTTCGCCGTTCCGCCACCGTAGCCCCGCCCACCGCGGCCGCGACAGCCGTACGCCCGCCGGATCCAGCCGATTCCGGCTGCTCCCGGGTCGTGCCGCCGCCCGGCCCGTCGTCACACTCCGTATCCGAAATGATGCGAAAAGTAGCCGCTCGTGCCAGCGTGTTGGTGGGGAGTCCGCGAGGATTTCCGTACCCACGTCGAAGGAGCAGCCGTCATGGGCGGTAAGCAGGACAGGCGCCAGGAGCCGGACCAGGGCCGCGAGGAGCAGGGGCGCCAGCGGCCCGGCGACCCGGCGCGCCCGACGCCGGGCAAGCCGGGCCCGGCCCGGGAGCAGGCGTCCGGGCAGGCCCGGACGGCGCCGCCGCACGGCCGCGACGAGGACCTGCTGCGTGCGGAGGACCTGCACGACGAGCGGCTCTGACCGCGGTCGGATCCGCTCGTCCGAGGTTCCCGGAGCCCGGCGGGGGCGCACGCCCCCGCCGGGCTCCGGCACGCTCAGCGCGTCGGCGCCGCGGGGCCGGCGGGGCCGAACCACCGGGCCAGGGTGGCGGTGAGACCGGCGCCGCCGGCCCAGCAGACGTATCCGTCCGGGCGGACCAGTACCGCCTCGGCGTCGATCGCGCCGGCTTCCGCCCGGGCACGCACCCGGGTGACCCGGTCGCTCCAGGAGGCCGCCCCGTCGAGGGGGGCGTCGGCGAGGTCGAGCAGGACCGCGCGCCCGGTGCGCGTCAGTTCGCTGAACCGGACCTTCTCGCCGTCGCCGACGACGAGGTCGAGGTCGGGCATCCGCAGGCCGAGCAGCGGGTGGGCCGCGGCGTCGGGTGAGGGCAGGCGGAGGTCGAGCCCGGACATGATGCCCGCCAGGTACCGGTTGGCGTCGGGCAGCCTGATCAGATCGGTGAGCACGTCGCGCAGTTCGCCCAGTCCGCCGTCGCGCTGCGGCCCCATGACCACGCCCTGCGCCCGGGTGAGGGCGAGCACCCGCGCGGCGACCGGATGCCGCTCCGTCTGGTAGGTGTCCAGCAGCGCTTCGCCCGCCTCGCCGCGCAGGACCGCGGCGAGCTTCCAGCCGAGGTTGAACGCGTCCTGGACGCCCAGGTTGAGCCCCTGGCCGCCGGCCGGTGAATGGATGTGCGCGGAGTCTCCGGCGAAGAAGACCCGGCCGTGGCGGTAGTGCTCCAGCTGGCGGCTGGCGTCGCTGAACCGGGAGGAGTAGCGGATCTCGGCGACGTCCAGGCTCCCGCCGTGGGTGGCGTGCAGCACGTCGCGGACCTCGTCGGCCGTCACCGGCGCGTCGCGCTCCGCCGACAGGGTCCGCGGTCCGCTGAAGATGAGCTTGTGGAGCCCGTTCGCCAGGGGCGTGATCATCACGAAGTGGCCCTGTGGCGAGGTGTGGATGCGCGAGCTGATGTGCCCGGTGGAGCTGTCGTCGACGTCACCGGTGAGCACCAGGTCGGCGGTGGCCATGCGGGCGCGGGCGGCCTGCCCCGGGAAGGCGGCTCCGGTCAGCTTGCGCACGCTGCTGTGGGCGCCGTCGCACGCCACGAGGAAGCGGCCCCGGACGGACCGCTCGGTGCCCCCGGGGCCGGTCACGGTCGCCGTGACGCCGTCGGCGTCCTGGCGCAGACCGGTCAGCCGGTGCTCCCTGAGGACCCGGCCGCCGAGCGCGGTGAGCCGCTCCTCCAGGACGGCCTCCAGCTGGTCCTGCGGCAGCAGGACGGGCTGCGGATAGCGGGTGTCCCAGGCCGCGAAGTCCAGGGGGACGGGCAGTCCCGCGAAGTGGCCGCCGAGCAGCTGGTAGTCGATCGACCGGCCGAGCGCGTCGTCCAGCAGTCCGCGCAGCGCGAGCATCTCGGCGGTCCGGGGCTGGATGGCCCCGGCGCGGGACTGGAGGTTGCGGCCGGGCAGCCGGTCCAGCACGACGGCCGGTACGCCGGCCAGCGCGAGCTCGGTGGCGAGCGTCAGTCCGGCGCCGCCGGCCCCGACGACGATGACCTCAGTGACCTGCGTGTTCATGGGTCCTCCCAGGAAGATTCCTTCACCTGGGCGATAACTATACCCGGTGCAAGTTTCCCCTCGGTACCCCCATTGCTATCGTGGCCGCATGACTGAACGACCCGGCCTGCGGGAACGCAAGAAGCAGCGCACCCGGCAGGCGATCTGCGACACGGCGCTGCGGCTGTTCCTCAGCCGCGGCTTCGACGAGGTGTCGATCGTGGAGATCGCGGAGGCCGCCGAGATCTCCAAGCGCACCCTCTTCACCTACTTCCCGACCAAGGAAGACCTGGTCCTGGAACGGTTCGCCGATCACGAGGACGAATCCGCCCGCGTGGTGCGCGCCCGCCCCGCGGGCACGTCCCCCCTGGCGGCCCTGCACGCGCACGAACTCGACGGCCTGGCCCGCCGGGACCCGGTCACCGGACTCACCTCCGACCCGGAGGCCCTGGCCTTCGCCCGGCTGCTCGCCACGACGCCGAGCCTCGGCGACCGGCTGCTCCGCTACGCCGGGCGCAGCACGGACGCCCTCGCCGCGGCCCTGGAGGAGGCGGGCGCGGACGGGCTCACCGCACGGCTCGCGGCGGCCCAGATCATCACCGTCCAGCGCACGCTCGCCCGGCACAACGGCGCCGAGGTGCAGGCGGGCCGCCCGGCCGACGAGGTCTACCCGGAGGCGGTCGCCGCCACCGACCGCGCCTTCCGGCTCCTCGGCACGGGCCTGGCCGACGCCCTCACCGCCTGAGCGGCCCGCCCGCCCCGCCCTCACGGCCGCCCGCACCTGCACGCGTACACCCGCGACCGGGGTCCGCGCGGCCGTCCGGCTCTGCCCGCGGGGGCACCCCTGCGCCCTCCACCGGGGATCTCGCGCCGGCCCGGGAACGGAGAGCGGCGCCACGGCGTCCTTCCGGGCAATCGGAGATGCGCCGGCCCGGGCCCTGCCCGCGGGCCGGCCGGAGGGCGGAGCCGTGCGGCGTGGACGTGGAGCGGGGTGGGTGGCCCTCGCGGTGGGATTGCCGCTGGGCCTGGCGGGGATCGTCGTCGGGGTGGTGTTCGCGGCCACCGACGTCTGGGAGCCCAGCCCCCTGCACCGGGCGGTGGACGACTACCTCGACACGGTGGGGCTCGGCGGCCCCGCCCCGGCCGCCGGGCCCGGCGGCGCCTGTCCGGCCGGACAGCGCGATCCCGCCGCCACCCTGCACGGCCTCGCGGCGACCTTCGAGCACCACATCGTGTCCTCCACCGAGAGCGGCGGGCAGGCCCAGGTCAACGTGGAGCTCACCCCGCGCGAGGGCGACCGCATCGAAGTCGTCCTGGAACTGAGCCGGAGCGGAGAGCGCTGGGACGTGTGCGCGGCCTCCACCGGCCACGTCTGGATCGACCCGGACTGACCCCGCCCAGGGGCCTCAGTCCAGCGCCTGTTCCACCACGCTGGTGCCGCTGCCCTCACGGGACTCCCACGTCCAGGTCTCCTCCATGCGCAGCCGCCCGTCGGGCAGTTCGCGCACCAGGGAGACGCAGTGTCCCGAGGCGGTCGTCCCGTCGAGGCGCAGCTGCACGTAACGGAAGTCGACGGTGTCGCCCGCCCGGGTGCCGACCAGATGACCCCTGACCACGTCGCCGCCGCGGTACTCGGCCCAGACCGTGCCGTCCTGCTCGTGGTAGGCGAACCGGGTCCGGCGGCCGACCTGGCCGGGCGCCTGGTCGGCGACGGGCACGAAGACGAGGCCGTCCAGGGAACGCGTCGCGGCTGACTCCCCGGCGGCCGGGCGCTCCGGCGTCCGCGTCACTGCCCCACCCGCCCGTCGACGCACTCGCGCAACAGGTCGGCGTGCCCGCAGTGCCGGGCGTACTCGTCGATCCGGTGCACCATCAGCTCGCGGACCGCGATCCCGTCCTCGCCCACGCGCTCGCCCAGGTCCGGATGCCCGGCCAGCGCGGCGTCGGTGGCGGCCTGCTCCCGCTCCAGATCGGCGTACGCGGCCTCGACCAGGGCCCGTTCGGCGACCGCCCCGTGGAAGTCGGCGCCCCCGGACCCGTACAGCTTCGCCAACGGGGCCGTGTCGCCGATCCAGTTGCGCCAGTCCCGTTCCACCTCGGCGAGGTGGCGCAGCAGTCCCAGCAGGGACATCGTCGACGGCGGTACCGAACGGCGGGCCAGCTGCTCCGCGTCCAGACCCTCGCACTTCATCAGCAGGGTCGTGCGGTAGCCCGTCAGGAAGTCGTCCAGCGTGGCGCGTTCGCCCTCCGGGCCGGGGGCACCGGATTCGCGCGGATCGTCGTCCGGGTCCACCCACATGTCGGGGTACGCGGTGGCCTGGGTCCATCGTGCGGGTCGCTCGCTCATGGCCCCATGCTCGTCGCCGCGCGACGGGGGCGCCAACGAGTATCCGCCCCCGGGCCGTCGGCGTGAGGCGGCCGGGGACGGGTAGCCGGGGGAGAACTGTTCCCTGAAGACGGGAGGAACCCGTGCTCTTCCTCGTAGGCGCACTGCTCGTCCTGGGCGTCGTCCTCGGAGCCGTGGCCCACGTGCCGGTGCCGGTCAGCGTGGCCGGCGGCTTCGCGATCGCCCTGTGGCTGGTGCTCTTCGCCGCGCGCGAACGGCTGTCCCGCCACCGCGCCGGCCGGAGCCGGGAGGGGCTGCGATGACCGTGCGCACCGCCGTGAAGCGCCCGGCCCGCACCCGTACGCGCGTCCGGGACGCCGACACGATGGCGGTCACCGCCTTCGTCCTCGGCCTCGTCGGCCTGCTGGTGATGAACCTGCTGCTCGGACCGATCGCCGTGGTCCTGGGCGTCCTCGCGCTGTGGCGGAACACCGCCAGGCCCGGCCGCGCCCGGCTCGGCATCGTCCTGGGCGCGGCCGACCTCGTGGTCCTCGCCTGCCTCGTCACCGCCGACGGCACCTGGTCGTGGGGCCTGACCTGAGCCCCGCCGCGGTCGCCCCCTCAGCCGTTGGAGACCTCACCGGTCCGGGCGACCTTGCCGACCGCGCCGACCACCTCGTGCACGGCGACGTCCGGCCGGTTCACCACCTTGTCGGCGACGCCGGCCGAACCCGCGAGCGGCTTCGCCAGGGGGTCCGGGCCGTCCGCGACGGCCGCGGGGGCGGAGGCGAGAGCGGCGGCACCGGCCGCGAGGGCGAGGGCGAGCGTCGTCATCTTCGTGATCGTCATGCGCTGACCAACGAAGGGACCCCGCCCCGGTCACCCCGGTTCCGGGACCGCCGCCGGACGGCGGCCCGCTGCCGGACCGGCGTCCGGCGGCGGGCCGGTCACAGGCCCGTCAGCAGCTCCTCCAGCGGCGCCGGGACCCGGCCGGGTTCGAGGGCCTCCACCAGCAGACGGCCGTAGCGGATCTTGCGGCCCTTCTGCGTGCCCAGGAAGCGGCGCAGCTGCTCCCGGCGGGGCCGGCCGTGCTGTGCGGGCTGCCGCTGGAAGGTCTGCCAGGCACGCGCGTCCCCCTCGGTCCCGACGACCTCCTCGGCCCGCGCCGTGCCCAGCGCGCGGATGAGCTCGTCCTCCAGGTCCGCCACGCACACGTGGAACCCGCCGGGCGGGGCCCCCGCCCGGCGCAGCCCGCGGTCGTAGAAGGGCCGTTCGCGCGCGTCGCACAGTCCCCCCAGGCGCAGGCCGAGACCCGGCGGCCCGAGCAGGGCGGCGTAGCGGGCGATGCTCATCGCCCCGCCCATCGCCACGGCGCACACGCCCTCGGCGGCCAGGTCCCGGCCGCCGAGGGCCGCCAGCGCCTCGACGGCCGCGAGATCGCTCGGCCCTTCCAGCAGCACCGCGGTCCGCAGCCCCAGCCCCGCGGCCAACTCGCGGGCCCGCGCGCCGGCCGCACCACCGGGCCCCGCGGTCCCGTCGGCCGCCCAGCGGCCGACCGCGTCCCGGAATCCGCTCATGTCCCCCATGGCGCGATTCTGCCCGCCGGCGGCCCGCCGCCGCACGCGATATCCGGGGGCTCACTCCTGCCGCAGGCTCGTCACCAGCTCGCGCGGCAGCCCGTGCGTGTCGTGGAGGTAGCGGAAGTCCTCCTCGTCGAGCCGTCCCCGGAACCGGGGCCGGGCGAGCACGTGCCGGCCCTGCTCCAGCAGCCGCCGGAACCGCCGTTCCTCGTCCAGCAGCATCCGCAGCACCTCGCCCGGCGGCACGTCCTGGCGGAAGCGGGCCAGCGTGTGGCCGACCGGCTCCGGCGGCAGGTCCCCGAGACTGCGGGAGGGGTCGTCGCGCCAGAGCACGGTGAGCACCCGGCGCACCAGGCGCCGCAGCACGTAGCCCCGCCCGGTGTTGGCGGGGCGCACCCCGTCGCCGAGCACCACGACGGCCGAGCGCAGGTGGTCGCAGACCAGCCGGAGCGAGTGTCCCTCAAGGGGCCACAGGGGCGGCAGGAGACGGACCCACGGCTCGAACACGTCGGCTTCGAACACCGACGGCTCGCCCTGGAGCAGGGCGGCCAGCCGCTCCAGGCCCAGGCCGGTGTCGACGTTGCGCCGGGGAAGGGGCACGAGGGTGCCGTCGCCGAGGCGGCGGTGACTCATCGTCACGTGGTTCCACACCTCCACCCACCGCTCGTCGCGCGTGGGCGTCGAGCGGGGCGGGCCGTCACCGCTCCACAGGAAGATCTCCGAGTCCGGTCCGCACGGTCCGACGGGCCCGTTGGACCACCAGTTGTCCTCCTCGGTGGCCTCGACCGGGACGCCGAGTTCCTGCCACAGGCGGACGGAAGCGGTGTCCGGCGGGGTGCGGCCGTCCCCGGCGTGGACGGTGGCGTGCAGCAGAGCGGGATCGATCCCCAGCCCCTCGGTGAGCAGCCCGTAGCCCCACGAGAGGCTGCGCGGGCCGTCGTAATCACCCAGCGACCAGGTGCCGAGCATCTCGAACACGGTCAGGTGGGTGGCGTCGCCGACCTCCTCCAGGTCCGTGGTGCGCAGGCAGCGCTGCCGGCCCACGAGCCGTCGGCCCAGCGGATGGGGGCGGCCCTCCAGGTACGGGGTCAGCGGGTGCATGCCGGAGGTGGTGAACAGCACGGGATCGCCGGGCGGCGGGAGCAGGGTCGAGCCGCCGATGCGGTGGTGGCCGCGCTCCTCGTAGTACTCGGTGAACGTGCGGACCAGGTCCTCGGTCTTCATGGGACGGCTCCTTCGCGGTACGGCGGGGGAGGCGCCGGAGAACGGGACCGCGGGATCGTCCGGCCGGGGGCGAAGCCGCCACGGCACTGCCGACGGACCGTTTCCGGTCGCCGGGGGAGGGAACGTCAGGCGGCGGCAACCGGCGAGCTGGTCGCTCGCGCGGTCGCGGTGCTGCGGTGGCCGTTGACGTTCATGCGGACGACCATAACGCGGCCGCACCGCCCGGGGCATCCGCATTTCCCCGCCACCGGGCCGTGGCGCGCGCCACGCCCTGACGGGGGAGCCGCGGACCGCCGCCCCCGGGAAGGGCGTGCACCGGGCCGGAAACCCGTTTGCCCGCACCCCGCGGCGCCGGTGATGATCCGCAGGTCCGCCCCCCCCCGATCACCGGAGACACATGACCACCGAACTGTCCAAGGCCCGGGAACTCTTCGAAGCGGGCGACCCGCAGGGGTCGATGCGGATCCTGCGGTCCGCCGCCGAAGAGCTCGCCTCCGCCGAGATCGCACCGCTCGTGGCCGAGCTGGCCCGCGGCGCCGGTTTCACGGACCTCTCCGAGGCCTCGACAGCGCTGGCGGCCCGGCCGGGGGAGGCCGCGCGGCTCTACGCGTACGGCTACGCCTGCGTCGAGCGCGGCCTGCCCGCCCTGGCCGTCCCCGCGCTGCGGGAGGCCCTCGGCCTGACCCTGGCGCCGTCCGCCGCCCCGGAACGCAAGGGCCTGTTCCGCCGCAAGTCCACGCCGCGCTCCGACGCCCGGCTCACCCCCCGGCGGGTGCTTCTGGAACTGGTCACCTCGCTGGAGCGGGTCGAGCGGCACACCGAGGCGCTGGAACTGCTGCGCGGACACGACGCACTGCTCGCCGACTGGCCGGACCGCTACCTGACGGTCTACAACGCCCTGATGAGCGGCCGGACGGACACCGCGCGCGAGGTCTTCGACGCCCTCTCGGCCCCCGAGGGGATGTGGACGGGGCCCGGCCGGCGCGTCGGGCGGATGCTGGAGCGCGCCGCGGCCGTGCCGCCGACGGGCCCTCGGGACCTGCGCGGCTGGCACTACGTGCTGACCGGCGGCCTGCTGACCACCCTCTCGCCGCACGGCTTCGACCAGGGCATGAACGGCCGCTGGGGCTACCTCCAGGACGACTTCGACTCCTGCCGGCACGGCCTGGAGCGGCTGCGCAAGGCCCTGGCGGCGGCCGGCCGCGAGCCCGCGTCCATCGGCCTGCTGCCGGACCGCGGCAGCCGGGCGCTCGGCCTGGCCGCGGCCCGGCTGTTCGGCGTCCCGGCCGCGCCCTACCGTCCCGGCACCCCGGACGTGCTGGTGGTCGCGTACGACCTGACCGGATGCGATCCCGAAGCGGTGGCCGCGCTGACCGAACGGGCGGCGGGCGAACTGCTCTTCGAACACGCCACCTGCTGGACCGCGCCGCCCGCCGCGACGGCCGACGTCTCCACCCTGCTCGTGCAGAGCGTGGTCGCCCCCTGGGAGCCCGGCCTGCGGTGGTCCGCGGACGGCACCGTGGGAGAGGCGGAGCCCGACGGGCGCACGGCCGAGGAACTCGCCGAGGCGCTCCTCGCGGCCGACCCGGCCGCGCCGGAGGGCGACGGGCAGACGCCGGCCGACCCGGACGGGGCGCTCGCCGCCTTCGCCGCGCGGGCGGCCGAACGGTGGGCGGAGGGGCCCCGGGACCGGGTCAACTCCGCGGGCCCCGTGCCCAGCGGGCGCTTCGGCTGACCCGGTGAACCAGGGCCGGTCCACGGTCCGGCGGCGGCGAGGGGCGAGGATGGTGTCATGGCTGACACCTTCGTTTCCCGCACCATCGACGTGACGACCGGGGACCGGGAGACCGTCCACGACCTGACGGCCGCCTGCGCCGCCTTCCTGGGGGAGGTGGCGCGGGGCCGCAGCGGACTGCTCAACCTCTTCACCCCGCACGCCACGGCGGGCCTCGCCGTCATCGAGACGGGCGCGGGCAGCGACGCGGACCTGCTGACCGCCCTCCGGTCGCTGCTGCCCGCCGACGACCGCTGGCAGCACCGGCACGGCTCCCCCGGGCACGGACGCGACCACGTACTGCCCGCGATCGTCCCGCCCCACGCGACGCTCCCCGTCGTCGACGGGGTGCTGGAGCTGGGCACCTGGCAGTCCGTCACCCTGGTGGACACCAACCGCGACAACCCGCGCCGCCAGGTCCGGCTGTCCTTCCTGGCCGGCTGACGGGCGCGCTCAGCGCAGGACCGGGATCACATCACGCGTCTCGTCCGCCTCGAAGCCCGTGGCCCGGCGGGCGGCCGATCCCGGGGGAGTCTCGTCCGCGCAGACGGTGCCGCGCGCGGGCAGCGCCAGCGTGGCCAGATAGGCGTTCACGAGAGCGCTGACGCACGCGCTCCGGTTGTAGCCGGTGTGTCCTTCGGCCCGGAAGGTGAGCAGCCGCCCGCCCTCCAGCGTCCCGGCGAGGGCCACGGCGTCCTGGTACGGGGTGTCCGGGTCGCCGGTCGTGCCGATGACCAGGATCGGGGCGGAACCGGCCGCCCGGTAGGAGCCCTCGAAGCGGCTCGGCCGGTCCGCCCGCCACTGGACGCAGGTGGGTGCGTGGTTGTGGTCGTAGGTGGGCGGGCCGAGCCCGATGGCGGGCCCCAGCAACGGCGCCGCGGCGACGTGCGCGCCGACCAGCGCGCCCAGCAGCGGCCGGCCGGGCGGGTAGACGCGGTCGGCGCACTCGACGGCCATGTTGACGTTGAGGAAGTCGAAGGAGGCGGGTGACGGCGGCGACAGCAGCCACGAGGCCTGGTGCGCCTGGGCCGCCCGCAGGCCTTCGCCGAGGTAGGGCCAGACCTCCTGGCCCGAATTGATGTTGAACATGAGGCGGTACGCGAGGGTGTACCCGGTGGCGGGGCGCCCGCTCGCGGTGATCACCGGGTCGGCGTCCAGCGAGCGCTTGAGCTCCTCGAAGGCCTGCCGCGGCCTGCCCCCGCCGAACCCGCAGGCGGCGGGCTCGCGCGCGCACCAGTCCAGGAAGCGGCCGACCGCCGAGTCCAGGGCGGCGAACTGCCCGGCGTCGTAGGCGTACGGCACGTCGGAGTAGCGCCGCGGATCGTAGGCGCCGTCCAGGACCATGGCCCGTACGCGCCGGGGGAACTGGGCGGCGTACACGGTGCCGACGTAGCTGCCGAAGGAGCGCCCGTAGAAGGTGAGGGTCTCCTCGCCCAGGGCCCGGCGCAGCAGGTCGATGTCCTTGGCGTTGGAGCCGGTGCCGATGAACGGGACGAGGTCGGCGGAGCGCTCGGCGCAGGCGGTGGCGAAGTCGAGGCCCTGCCGGATCGCGGTGTGCAGGGCGCCGGGGCCGGGCACGCCGCGCGCGGAGTCCACGGCGGCGGCGTACTCCTGATCGTTCCAGCACTCCACCTGCCCGCTGCGTCGCACGCCGCGCATGTCGTACCCGACGACGTCGAAGCCGTCGCGCAGGGAGGCGGGGAGCGCCTCGTAGCTGTCACGGGCGAAGTCCACGCCGGAGTTGCCGGGCCCGCCGGGGTGCAGCAGCAGGACGCCGGTGCGGTGGGAGGGGTCGGCCGCGGGCTTGCGGGTGACGGCGAGCGGGAGCGTGGGCCCGGCCGGCCGTCGGTAGTCCAGCGGCACCAGGGCGGTCGCGCACTCGAATCCGTCCCCCTGGTCGTCCGGGCAGGGGCCCCACGACAGCACGGGCACGGGCGGGGCGGCCGGAGCCGTCGCCGCGGTCCCGGTCGGCGCGGCCCCGAGGAGCGCGGTGACCGCGATCAGGACGAGGGCCGTCCCCCATGCCACTCGCTTGCGCGGTTCATCGGGCGAACGGGTCTGCATGCGGAGCACACTCCCTCGGTGACGGTCCGGCAGGGCGGCGCGCGAGGAGCACGAGGACGGGGAACGCGCGGGCGCCCCCGCTCGGCCGCGCGGCACGCACAGGTTCGCACCGGTGGACCCGGCCGGGAAGACGGCGGGCCGCGCGAGATCCGAAGGGGCGGCTTCCGTAGCCCGTCCGCGGCGCCGTCCGTGGCAGGCCCGCCCGGGCACGTTCCCGGGCAGGTCTCCCCGCCGAGGGAGTGATGAGGCTGTGACCTGCGGCTGTTCCATCGGACGGGAGTGATCATTAGGGTGCGTGGGTGACGGAAGACGACGAGACGCCCGCGGGGCGGAACACCCCGGACGACGAGTGGAACGACCTCGTCCGCCGGTTCGAGGCGGAACGAGCCGCTCTGCCGGACGCGCCCGCCGCGGTCCCCCCGGCCGCGCCCCGGCGGGTGTGGCCGCTGCACCTGGCCCTGGCGCTGGTGGCCGCGGGCGCCGCCTTCGGCGTGCTGAAGTACACCGGAGCCTCATCCGGTGACGGCGGCGGCGTCGTCGGAGCGGCGCGTCCGGCGGTGACCGCGGCCGCCCGCGAGGGGTCCGCCGCGCCGGCCCGGGGCGCCGCCGCCGGACCCGCCGGCGCGAGGCCGCTGGTGCCGCTCGCGGACCTGTTCCCGGCCGGGATCGAGGGCACCTCCGGGACCGCCTTCACCCGGGTGGGATCCGCCGTGCTTGCGTCGTGCACGGAACCCGACGCCGTCGGGCCTCGGCTGGCCGCGATGATCCGGGACGGGGCGGGCTGTGCCGGCGAGCAGACCGCCCTCTACAAGGACGAGGGGAACAACCAGTTCACCCTGGCCGTCTTCACCCTCGAGGACCCCGTCGACGCGGTGCACATCGTGGCCCGGCTGGGGACGGCCTTCGACGACTACCAGGTCGCCGTCCAGGGCCCGCCCCCCGGGTCCGGCCTCGCGACGCTGCCCCCCGACAGCGGCTTGGTGCAGGGCTTCGGGAGCAGCGGCCGTGTCGTGGTCGTCGCCCTGGGGCAGTGGTCCGACGGCCGGACCGCCGATTTCCAGCGGCTCGTGGACCGGATGACACCGCTCCGGGACGCGGTCGCCCGGAAGGCGGCCGCGTACGAGGACGCGGGCTGAGCGTGCGCCCCGGCCGGGCCGCACCGGCGCTCACGCGCTCACGGACTCACGCACTCCCGTCGGCGCGTCCGGCCCGCCGGGAGCGCAGCAGCTCCAGGCCGACCGGGATCAGGGACACGGCGACGATGGCCGCGATGATCGGCAGCAGGTAGCGGTCGACGTCGGGCACGGCGGCGCCGAGCGCGTAACCGGCCAGGACGAGGCCGACGGTCCACAGCAGGCCGCCCAGCACCTGCCAGAGCGCGAACGTGCGCGCCGGGACGCCGAGGATCCCGGCGAGGGGATTGAGCACGGTCCGCACGATGGGCAGGAAGCGCGCCAGGACGATGGCCTTCGCGTACCCGTAGCGTTCGAGGATCTCCCCGGCCCTGGCGGCGCCCCCGCTGATTTTGCGGGACTTCGTCCGGGTCAGGAACGCCGGCCCCGCCTTGCGGCCGAGCAGGTAGCCGGTCTGCGCGCCGGCCAGGGCGCCGGCGGCGGAGGCCACGATGACCCAGGGCAGCGACAGGTGCCCGGGGGTGGTGGCCGAACCCGCGCACAGCAGCCCGGCGGTGAACAGCAGGGAGTCGCCGGGCAGGAAGAACCCGATGAGGAGTCCGGTCTCGGCGAACAGGACGACCGCGACGCCGATCGTCCCGAAGGCCGCGAGCAGGGACTGGGCGTCGAGCAGGTTCACGGCGAGGTGCGCCGCGGGCGCTGCGGCGAGCTGGTGCAGGGGCATCGGTACGGTCCCATCGGTGATCGCGGTAGGCGGGGGGCGCGGGCGCACGGTGCACAGGATGGTAGTGGGTCTACCGTGCTGTAGACGCTCTCGTGCGGGGGATTTTCCGGGGCCGGACGGTGCGTCAGGCGGTGTCGGGGGGCCGGCCGGCCGTCCGCCGCAGGTAGGCGTACGCCAGGAGGGCGAGCCACGCGGTGGCGAACAGCCACCCCCCGAGGACGTCGGTGAACCAGTGGACGCCGAGGTAGACGCGGGTGGGTCCGACCGCCGCGCCCCACAGCCCGATCAGCACGCACGCGGTCCGGGAGACCCCGGGCCCGCGCAGCAGCAGTGCCGCGACCAGCAGCCCGGCGGTCAGCGCGGCGGTGGTGGTGTGGCCGGAGGGGAAGGACCAGCCCGAGGCGTGCGTGGCCCAATCCCCGGCCGGCGGGCGCGGCCGGGCGATGAGCGTCATGGTCGCGTACCTCAGTGCCTGGCCCGCGCCGAGGCACAGCAGCAGGGCGGCGGCCGTCCAGGCGCGCTGCCGTGCCGTGCGCCCCGCGTACAGCCCCGCCAGCACGACGAGCGCGTACGGGACGAAGCCGGTGCCGGTGTAGGTGAGGGCGCGGGCCGCCGCGACGGCCGCGCCGGGACGGTGGTCCACCGACCAGCGGTGCAGCCCCGCGTCGGCGGGCAGCAGGTGCGCCGGAGCCCGTACGACCCACAGGGCCAGCAGGGCGAAGAGGGCCGCCGCCACCAGCGCCGCCCATCCGGCCGGCCGGATGGCCCGGGCCCGCGTCACGTGTCGGCCGTCAAGGCGGCGGGACCGCTCGGGCGGGGTACGAAAGGGGTCATGCGGGCGGAGCCTCTCGAAGGAGCCGGGCAGGGGGCCGCCGGGCGGGCGCCGGGTGACTACAGCCCGGTAGACGGTCTACCGCACTGTAGGCGATCCCGGTGGTGGGGGCGGGGCGGTGGCGCGGTCAACGGCCGGGCGGCCGGCGGCCGGGGTGCGCGGCGCCGCCCTCAGGCGGCGAGGACGCCGGTCCCGAGGAGGCCGAGGAGCAGGACCCCGACCGCGATCCGGTAGATGACGAAGGCGTTGAAGGAGTGCTTGGCGACGAACTTGAGCAGCCAGGCGATCGAGGCGTAGGCGACGGCGAAGGACACCACGGTGCCGACGGCCAGCGGGAGCGGGTCCACGCCCGTGCCGACCGCGTCCTTGAGCTCGTACAGGCCGGCCCCGGTCAGGGCGGGGATGCCGAGGAAGAAGGAGAGCCGGGTGGCGGCGACGCGTTCGAGGTCGAGGATCAGGCCGGTCGAGATCGTGGCGCCGGAGCGGGAGAAGCCGGGGAAGAGGAGGGCCAGGATCTGCGAACAGCCCACCAGCATGGCGTCCTTGAGGCCGGTGTCGTCCTCGCCGCGCTTGTGGCGGCCCATCCGGTCGGCCGCCCACATGAGTCCGCTGCCGACGATGAGGGAGCCGGCCACCACCCACAGCGAGGCCAGCGTGCCTTCGATGAGCGGTTTGGCAGCCAGCCCCACGGCCACGATCGGGAGGGTGGCGTAGATGACCCACCAGGCGAACTTGTAGTCGTGGTGGTACCGCTCCTCGCGGTCGGCCAGCCCCCGGCCCCACGCCTTCAGGATCCGGGCGATGTCCTTGGAGAAGTAGACCAGGACCGCGGCGATGGCTCCGACCTGGATCACCGCGGTGAAGGCGACGACCGCCTTGTCGCCCACGGGGATCCCCATCAGCCCCTCGGTGATCTTCAGATGGCCGGTGGAGGAGACCGGCAGGAATTCGGTGACCCCTTCGACGATCCCGAGGACCGCTGCCTGCCCGATGCCGATGGTGCTCAATGCGTCCGTCCCTACGGTTGTGCCTTGAGGTCTACAAGTGTGTAGACGATGGGGGTGACTGTAGAGGATCCGCGGGCAGGTGCGCCACGCCCCGCGCCACGCCCGGCTCCACGGCCCGTGTCCGGCCTGCGTGGCGATCACCGCCGGGGGCCGCCAGAATGAGAGGCCGGAGGGACTTGCGCAGGTAGTGGCAGCAGCGGGGGATCGCAGGGGAGTGCCCATGTGCCGATGGCTCGCCTACTCGGGGACGACCATGTTGCTCGACACCATCCTCTACAAACCCGCCCATTCGCTGATCGACCAGAGCCTGCACTCCAAGTTGGGCGTGGAGACGACGAACGGCGACGGATTCGGCATCGGCTGGTATTCGGAGGGCAACGAGACCCCGGCGCTCCTGCGCGACGTCGGTCCGGCCTGGAACAACCGCAACCTGCGCGAGATGGCGGACCACGTCAGCTCCCCGCTCTTCTTCGCCCACATCCGGGCGTCGACCGGGACGGCCGTGCAGCAGTCGAACTGCCACCCGTTCCGGCACGGCCGCTGGATGTTCATGCACAACGGCGCCATCGACGGGTTCCACCTGATGCGCCGGGACCTCTGCCTCCTGGTCGACCCCGCGCTCTTCGTCCACATCGAGGGGACGACCGACTCCGAGGTGATGTTCCACCTCGCCCTCACCTACGGACTGGACCGGGATCCGCCGGCCGCCGTGGCCCGCATGGCGGGCACCGTCGAGCGCGTGGGCCGCGAACACGGCGTCGAGTTCCCGCTCCAGATGACCCTCGCCGTGACCGACGGCGTGAGCCTGTGGGCCTTCCGCTACTCCACCCGGCACGCTTCGCGGTCGCTGTTCTACAGCAGCCGGGTGGACGCCCTGCGCAGGCTCCACCCCGACGTCGCGTTCCTGCGCGACATCTCCGAGGAGACCCGCCTGATCGTCTCCGAGCCCCTCGGTGACCTGCCCGGCGCGTGGAACGCCGTACCGGAGAGCAGTTACGGCGTGGTCCGTCCCGGCCAGGACGAGATGCACCCCTTCACCCCGCAACCCGTATGACGCCCCGCGTGGAGGCACGATGCGCCCCTACCCGCCGATCGCCGAGCACGGACTGATCGGGGATATGCAGACCTGCGCGCTCGTCTCCTCGGAGGGGGTCCTGGACTGGTTCTGCGCGCCCCGTTTCGACTCGCCCAGCGTCTTCGCGGCCCTCCTCGACCACGAGCGCGGCGGGTACTTCGCCATCACCGCGGAAGGGGCGCCGGGGGAGGGCGGGGTGACCACCCGCCAGCTCTACCTGGCCGACACGGCCATCCTCCTCACCCGGTTCCTGACCCCCGAGGGCGTCGGTGAGGTCGTCGACTTCATGCCCGTCCCCGAGGGGTCCACCGCCACCGACCGGCACGAAGTGGTGCGCTACATGCGCGTGGTACGCGGCACCGTGCGCTTCACGCTGCGGTGCCGGCCCCGCTTCGACTACGGCAGGGCGCCGCACGCGCTCACCCTGGACGGCGCCTGCGCCGCGCGCTTCGAGGGGCCGGGCGTGACCGCGCACCTCCAGTCCGTCGGCGCGGTACGGCTGCTGGCCGACGGCCGGGACGTGGCCGCGACGGTCACCCTCGACGCGGGCCAGAACGCGGCCGTCCTGCTGACGGTCACCGGCCCGGGGGACGAGCCCCCCGGGCCGGCCGAACCGGCCGCCATGGTCGAGCGGTTCGTCGCGGCACGCGGCTTCTGGCACGGCTGGATCGGCCGCTGTACCTACCGCGGCCGCTGGCAGCAGATGGTCAACCGGTCCGCCATCACCCTCAAGCTCCTCACCTACGCGCCCTCGGGCGCCCCGGTGGCCGCGGCCACCATGGGCCTGCCCGAGCAGGAAGGCGGCGAGCGCAACTGGGACTACCGCTACACCTGGGTGCGCGACGCCTCGCTGTCGGTGCGCGCCATGCGGGACCTCGGATTCACCGACGAGGCCGACGCCTTCCGCCGCTGGCTCCAGCAACGCCTGCACGACGGCGGCGCCCCGGGCGGCGAACCCCTCCAGATCATGTACCGCGTCGACGGGGACCCGTACCTGAGCGAAGAGGTCCTCGGCCACCTGGAGGGGTGGCGCCGCTCGGCCCCGGTGCGGGCGGGCAACGGCGCCGCGGACCAGCTCCAGCTGGACATCTACGGCGAGGCGGTCTACGCCCTCGCCCAGTCGGGCCGGACCAGCGACGTCGTCGGCTACGACGCCTGGAAGCGCTCCGCCGGGCTCCTCGACTGGCTGGGCGACCACTGGGACCGCCCCGACGAGGGCATCTGGGAGACCCGCGGCGGCCGGAAGGACTTCACCTACAGCCGTCTCATGTGCTGGGTCGCCTTCGACCGCGGCATCCGGCAGGCCGTGGCCAACGCCCGCCCGGCGGACCTGGCCCGCTGGACCGCCGAGCGCGACGCCATCATGGAACAGATCATGACCCGCGGATGGAGCGCGCAGCGGCGGGCGTTCGTCCAGCACTACGACAGCACCGTCCTGGACGCCTCCCTGCTGCTGATGCCGCTCGTCGGTTTCATCGCCCCCAAGGACCCGCGCTGGCTCTCCACCCTGGACGCCATGGACGCCGAACTCGTCTCGGACAGCCTCGTCTACCGCTACGACCCCCAGGCCTCTCCCGACGGCCTCCAGGGCGCCGAGGGCACCTTCTCCCTGTGCAGCTTCCTCTACGTGCACGCCCTGGCCCGGGCAGGGAGGCTCGAGCAGGCCCGTTACGCCTTCGACAAGATGCTGACGTACGCCAACCACGTCGGCCTGTTCGCCGAGGAGATCGGACCCACCGGCGAGCAACTGGGCAACTTCCCACAGGCGTTCACCCACCTCGCCCTCATCACCGCGGCCCTGGCCCTCGACGCCGAGCTCGACCGCGCCGCGGGCCGGCCCCCGGGGTGAGGGGACACCGAGGGGAGCGCTGCCCGGCGGTCAGGGCCGCACGGAGCCCCGGCCGGAGACCGGGCCGCCGCGACGGCCCGCGCGGGCGGCGGCCGTGGGGGCCAGGGCCGCGCGCAGGGGAGCGGCGAGGAGGCGGCGGACCTCGGACGGGGTGAGGGCCGCCGGGGTGGGGAGGGGGTTGAGGTAGCGGGTGTAGATGAGGCCGCCGAGGACCGTCACCACGGCGGTGGCGCGGGCGGTCGCGTCCCGGCCGCCGAGAAATTCAACGAGCCGTCCCAGCAGCTCGTGTTCGAGGTACTCGCGGAGCACCTCGGCGGCCTCCTCGCCCCGGGCGGAGAGCCGGCGGAAGCCGGTGTCCTCCCACAGGCCCGTGACCGCGTCGACCAGGCGCTCCGGGAGGGTGGCGGGATCGCCGCCGAGGACCTCGTCCACCGTCAGCGCGGTGGCGCAGTGGAACTGCATCACGTCCGCGAACAGGCCCTTCTTGGAGCCGAAGTGGTACGCGATCAGCGCCGGATCGACCCCGGCGGCCGTGGCCACCGCGCGCAGCGTGGTGTTCCGGTAGCCGTGCTCCAGGAACAGCGCGTGGGCCACCGGGACGATCGACGCGCGGATCGGCGGATTGCCCCGGGGGCGGCCCCGGGTGCGGGCGGGCGCGGGGGCGGGTGCGGCGATATTCATCAGCGTTGAGCCTGCGTTCCGGGGCCGACACAGTCAAGGGCGTTCCGGCAACCACACGAAGGGATCACCCGACCTCATGCGCATCGCAGTCTTCGGCGCCAACGGACCGACCGGCCGCCACCTGACCGGCCAGGCCCTCGCCGCCGGCCACCAGGTCGTCGCGGTGACCCGCCGCCCCGGTTCCCTGGCCCCGGCGCCCGGGCTCACCGTGGCCGTGGCCGACGCCACGGACCCGGTGGCCGTCGACGAGGCCGTCGCGGGGACGGACGCCGTCCTCTCCGCGCTGGGCGCACGCTTCACCAAGGAGCGCGTCAGCACGTACTCGGCGAGCGCCACCGTCCTCACCACGGCCATGGGCCGCCACGGCATCGGCCGCCTGCTCGTGGTCAGTTCGAGCGTCGCCGACCCGCACTGGCGCCCCACCGGCGCCCACTTCTTCAACCACGTGCTCGACCCGCTGGTCAACCGGCGGCTCGGCCGCACCCTCCACGAGGACATGCGCCGCATGGAGGACGTGATCCGCGGGACGGGTCTCGACTGGACCCTCGTCCGCCCCTCCGGCCTCTTCGAGCACCCGGTCGTCACGGACTACCACACCGCCGAAACCAGCGCCGACGGCGTCTTCACCGCCCGCACCGACCTGGCCGCGAGCATGCTCCGAGAGCTGGAGGAGCGGCGCTACCTCCGTACGGCGATGGGCGTCGTCACCACCGGGGTGAAGCCGAACGTCGCCAAGCTGATCTGGAACGAGGGCGTCAAGAAGAAGTGACCGGCCCGGCCTCCGGGGGCCCGCCGGGCCACTCCGGCCTTCTCGGCCCCGCCGACACCATCGGCCCCGGACCCTCGCGGTCGCCTCCGCGCCCTCCCCGTACCCCCCGTACCGAAAGCGAAGTGATCCCGCGTGCCCACCGTGCCCGTCCTCGACTCCACCTTCCACTACCGGGAGTCCGGTGACCCCGACGGACTGCCGTTCGTCTTCCTCCACGGCAACCCCACCTCCTCCCACCTGTGGCGCAACGTCCTGCCCGGGGTCGCCGCCCCCGGCCGGCGCCTGCTGGCGCCCGACCTCATCGGGATGGGCGACTCCGGCAAGCCCGACCTCGGCTACTCCTTCGACGACCACGCCCGCCACCTCGACGCCTGGTTCGACGCACTGGGCCTGGCCGAGGCCGTCCTCGTCGGCCACGACTGGGGCGGCGCGCTCGCCTTCGACCGGGCGGCCCGGCTGCCGGGCACCGTGCGCGGCCTCGCCTTCACGGAGACCATCGTCAAGCCGCTGGCCGGGGACGAATTCCCTTCCGCCGGGCGGGAGTTGTTCACCCTGCTGCGCACCCCCGGAGTGGGCGAGGAGATGGTCCTGGAGAACTCGCTGTTCATCGAGGGGCTTCCCGCGACCCTCGCCACCCCGCTGGCCCCGGTCGACCTCGACGCCTACCGGCGCCCCTTCCCGACCCCGCGCAGCCGCCGCCCGGTGCTGGCGTGGACGCGCATGATGCCGCTGGACGGCGAGCCGGCCGAGGTCGTGGAGCGCATCGAGCGCTACGACGCGTGGCTGGCCGCGAGCACCGAAGTTCCCAAACTGCTGGCCGCGTTCGAACCGGGCCCGGGCGCGATGACCGGCCCGGAGACGGTGGCCTGGTGCGAGCGGAACATTGCCGCCCTGGAGGTCTCCCGGCACGGTCCGGCCGGCCACCACTCGCCGGAGGACCGCCCCGGGGAGCTGGCGGCGGCGATCGACGGCTGGGCCGTCCGGCACGGACTGACGCGCCGGTAGTCCCGCGAGGCCATCGGGGACTTCCGGGCCCGTGCCCGCTTGGTGGGGATTTGGGATTTCCGATGGCGTATCAAAACTCAGCCCCGGGTAATGCCGAATCCGTGTCCAGAAACGCAAGAAATGACCCGATTTGGCCAGAGTGGCCGCGCTCCCGCCCCGCGCACGGCCCGGGATGCGCCGCGCACCCCACCCGGATGGCGGCGGCGCGGTGACCGGCGCCCCGGCGACCCCGGCGACTCCGGCCGCCGCGGATCCGGCCGCCGCCCCCGGTGCGGTCCCCGCCGGACCGGCCGCGTCCGAGACGTCCACCCACTGCCCGTACTGCGCCCTGCAGTGCGCCACCCTGCTCGGCGGTCCCCGGCACGCGGTACGGGTCCGCCCGGACCCGGGATTCCCCGTGAACCGCGGGAGCCTGTGCCAGAAGGGATGGACCGCCGCGACGGTCCTCGGCGCACCGGACCGCCTCACGACCCCGCTCCTGCGCGACGCGGCCGGCCGGCTCGCCCCGGTGGACTGGGACCGGGCGCTCGGGCACACGGCCGAACGGCTGCGCCGCCTCCGGGCCGCCCACGGTCCGGACTCCGTGGCCGTCCTGGGCGGCGGCGGACTGACCAACGAGAAGGCCTACCTCCTGGGCAAGTTCGCCCGACTGGCCCTCGGCACCGGCCGCGTCGACTACAACGGCCGCTTCTGCATGTCCGCCGCCGCGGTCGCCCAGCAGGCGGCCTTCGGCCTCGACCGGGGCCTGCCCTTCCCCGTCACCGACCTCGACGCGGCCGACGTCGTCCTGCTCGCCGGATCCAACCCGGCCGAGACCATGCCGCCCCTCATGCGCCACCTGGAGCGCGCCGACCTGATCGTGGTCGACCCCCGCCGCACCCGCACCGCCGCCACCGCCGCCCTGCACCTGCGCCCGGTCCCCGGCACCGACCTCGCCCTGGCCCTCGGCCTCTTCCACCTCACCGTCAGCGAGGGACTGCTCGACAAGGCGTACGTGGCCGAACGCACCAACGGCTTCGACGAGACCTGGGCGCGGGCGAGCGCCTGGTGGCCCGAGCGGGTCGAGGCGGTCACCGGCGTACCGGCCGCGGAGCTGCGCACCGCCGCGCGCATGCTCGCCGGCGCGGCCGGTGCCTACGTCCTGACCGGACGCGGCGCCGAGCAGCACAGCAAGGGCGCCGACACGGTCGCCGCGTTCGCCAACCTCGCCCTCGCCCTGGGCCTGCCCGGCCGCCCCGGCCGCGGCTTCGGCACGCTGACCGGCCAGGGCAACGGGCAGGGCGGGCGCGAGATGGGACAGAAGGCCGGCCAGCTGCCCGGCTGCCGCTCGCTGGCCGACCCGGCCGACCGGGCCCACGTCGCCCGCGTCTGGGGCGTCGCCCCCGACCGGCTGCCCGCCCCCGGGAACGGCGCGGGCGCCTACGAGATCCTCGACGCCATCGGCAGCCCCGGCGGACCCCGGGCCCTGCTCGTGTTCGGCTGCAACCCCCTGGTCTCGGCGCCCGACGCCACCCGGGTGGGCCGGCGGCTGGCCGCGCTGGAGCTGCTGGTCGTCGCCGACTTCGTGCCCTCCGAGACGGCCCTGGCCGCCGACGTGGTCCTGCCCGTCACCCAATGGGCCGAGGAGGAGGGGACCCTGACCAGCCTTGAGGGCCGGGTCCTGCGCAGGCGCCGCCTGCTCGACCCGCCGCCCGGCGTGCGCCCGGACCCCGCCGTCATCGCGGAGCTGGCCGTACGGCTCGGCGAGCCCGCGGCACGCTTCCCCGCCGATCCGCGCACCGTCTTCGAGGAGATCAGGGCGGCCACCCGGGGCGCCCCCGCCGACTATTCGGGCATCGACTACGCGCGGCTCGACGCGGGAGAGGCCCTGTACTGGCCCTGCCCGGAGGGCGCCGGCCCCACCCCGAGGCCCTTCCTCGACCGGTTCGCGCACCCCGACGGCCGGGCGCGGTTCACGCCCGTCGAGCACCGCGAGGCGGCCGAACGCCCCGACCGGCGTTTCCCGCTGTACGCGACCACGGGCCGGGTCCTGGCCCAGTACCAGAGCGGGGCCCAGACCCGGCGGGTGCCCGAACTGCTCGAAGCGGCCCCCGGACCCTTCGTGCAGGTGCATCCCGACACGGCGGCCCGCGCCGGACTCGCAGACGGACAGCGCGCCCGCATCGTGTCGGCCCGCGGCGCCACCGTGGCGGAGGTCCGCTGCGATGCCACGCTGCGCACCGACACCGTCTTCGTGCCGTTCCACTTTCCGGGCGCCGGGCGGGCCAACCTGTTCACGCACGCCGCACTGGACCCCCGCAGCGGGATGCCCGAGTTCAAGGTGTGCGCGGTACGCCTGGAGGCCGCCCCGTGACCGGCCCGGTGAACGGCTTCGCGCGGGTGCGCCGGCGGGGGAGCGCGGATCCCGAGCGGATCGTCGTCGTCGGATACGGCCCCGCCGCCCACCGGCTGGTGGAGCGGCTCGGCCACCACGGTGGGGCGGGCCCGGTCACCGTCCTCGGCGCCGAGCCGGAACCGGCCTACAATCGGCCCCTGCTGACCCACGTACTGGACGGCTCGCTGCCGGCGGACGCACTGCGGCTGCCCGAACCGCCCCCGGGAACGGTGGTGCGGCTCGGTGTCCGGGCCGTCGCCCTCGACCGGCGCCGGCGCCTGGTGCACACCGACGACGGCGAGCGCCACCCGTACGACCGGCTCGTCCTCGCCACCGGCGCCACGCCGCTGGTGCCCGGGCTGCCCTGGGCGCGCGGCGCCGACGGGCGCCTCACGGAGGGGATCCGGGCGCTGCGGACCCTCGCCGACGGGACGCTCCTCGATGCGAGGGGCACCGCGGTGGCGGTGATCGGCGGCGGTGTCCTGGCCGTCGAGGCCGCGCTGGCCCTGCGCCGCCGCGGCCGTCCGGTGACCCTGGTCCACCGGGGCCCGTACCCGCTCGACCGCCACCTCGACCCGCGCGGCGGTGACACCCTCACCGCCCGGCTGCGCGCCCTCGACGTGGACGTACGGGCCGGCCGGAGCGTCGTGGCCCGCGCGCCGGGGGCCCTGGTGCTCGACGACGGCAGCCGGACCGATGCCGACGAGGTCCTGCTGTGCCTCGGGGCCCGCCCCCGGGTGGCGCTCGCCCGGTCGGCCGGGCTGGCGGTGCGCACCGGCGTCCTCGTGGACCACCGGCTGCGCACCAGCGCCGCCCGGGTGCACGCGCTGGGCGACTGCGCCGAGCCCCTCGACGCGACGGAGCCCGCCGGGCGGGTGCCCGCGGGCGGTTTCGCGGCGGCCTGGGACCAGGCCGAGACCCTGGCCGTGCTGCTCACCGGGGGCCGGGTCCGGCCCGACGGGAGCCGGCGGGTGCTGCGGCTGAAGGCGGAGGAACTCGACCTGATGCGGGTCGGCACCCCGGAGGGCGCCGAGGAGACCGTCGTACTCGGTGACGCGGGCCGGGGGCGGTACGCGCGGCTGTCGCTGGCGGGCGGGCGGCTCACCGGCGCCGAGCTGATCGGTCTCGGCCGCGCCGCGGCCGACGTGGTGCGGCTGCACGAGCGGGGCGGGACCGTGCCCGCCGACCGGCTGGCACTGCTGCTGGGCGGCCCGCCCGGGTACGCGGCCGGTCCGCCGCCCGGGACGGCCCTGGTCTGCCACTGCAACAACGTCACCGGTGACGCGCTGGCCGCCGCCTGGCGGGCCGGGGCCCGTACGGGCGAGGCGCTGGCGGCGGCCACCCGGGCGGGCACCGGCTGCGGGGGCTGCCGGGACGAGGTCCGGGACCAGTGCGCCGCGTGGGCCGCCGAAGCGGAAACGGGAACGGGAGCGGAACCGCGAACAGGGACAGCGGCGGCAGAAGAAGCGGAACAAGCGGAACAAGCAGAGGCGCGAGCGGGAGCGACGGCGGCCGGGCGGCCGCGGGAGGCGGGGCAGCGGTGACAGGGGTGCTCGTCGTGGTCGGCCACGGGATGGTGGGGCACCGGCTGGTGCGCGAGGTGCGGGAACGCGACCGGTCGGACCGGTGGCGGATCGTCGTGCTGGCGGAGGAATCCCGGCCCGCCTACGACCGGATCGCCCTCTCGGCGTACGCGCGCGGCGCCGACCCGGCGGAACTCACCCTGGACGGAGCCGCGTTCACCGGTGACGAGCGGGTCCGTTCCCGGCGGGCGAGCCCGGTGGCACGGATCGACCGGGCGCGGCGCACGGCGTACTGCGCGGACGGCACTGCCGTGCGGTACGACGCGCTGGTACTGGCCACCGGAGCGCGGCCCTTCGTACCGCCGGTGCCGGGGCACGACCTGCCGGGATGCCATGTGTACCGCACGCTCGACGACGTGACGGCGATCCGGTCGGCGGCCCGCCCCGGCCGGCCGGCGGTGGTCGTCGGCGGGGGCCTGCTCGGGCTGGAGGCCGCGGGCGCGCTCGCCGCGCTCGGGATGTGCCCGCAGGTGGTGGAGGCCGCTCCCTGGCTGATGGCGGTCCAGCTGGACGAGGGCGCGGGGCGGGTACTGGGCCGCCTGGTGGGCGCGCTGGGCGTGCGGCCCCGGTGCGGAGCCGGGCTGAAGTCCGTCGACGCCGGGCCGGACGGCCGCGTCCGTACGGTGACCCTCGCCGACGGGGAGCTCCTCGACGCCGCCCTCGTCGTCTTCTCCACGGGCGTCCGCCCGCGCGACGAACTGGCCGCGGCGGCGGAGCTGCCCACCGGCGAGCGCGGCGGCTTCCTCGTGGACGCCCGCTGCCGCACCCCCGACCCCCGGGTGTGGGCGGTGGGCGACTGCGCCGCCGTGGAGGGCCGCTGCCACGGCCTGCTGGCCCCCGGGTACCGGATGGCCGAGACGGTGGCCCGGGAACTGTGCGCGGATCCGGGGGAGCCGTTCACCGACCCGGACCTGTCCACCAAGCTCAAGCTGCTCGGGGTGGAGGTGGGGAGCTTCGGGGACGCGCACGCCCGCTCCGAGGGGGCGATGGAGTTCATCCGCAGCGACCGGGGCGGCGAGCGGTACGCGAAGCTGGTCCTCGACGGGACGACGGGCGCCCTGCTCGGCGGGGTGCTGGCGGGCGACACGGCCCCGTACGCCACCCTCCACTCCCTCCTCGGCAGGCCCCTTCCGGACCCCCCTCACCTGCTGCTCGGCCCGGTCGCCCGCTGACTCCCGCCCGGCGGACCGCCCCGTACCCGGCCATCCCGGGGCGGGGTGAATGCCCCGATTCACGCCTTATGCGATTTCAGCAACGCGGAGTGACTCCCGTCACTTCCCGTGACGGAAGGGACATGGCTCCCGAAGGACCGGGCAAGCGGGCACGAGCACCACCACCGCGGGTCCGCCGCGGTGCCCGATCCGGAGGTACAGCGCGTCGTGTCCGAGCAGCAGACCATCCACATCGCCGGAGCCTGGCGGTCCGCGGTATCAGGAGCCACCCGAGAGGTGCTCGACCCCGCCGACGCGACCGTCCTCGCCGTCGTGGCCGAAGGCGGCACCGCGGACACCGACGCGGCCGTCAGCGCCGCCCGCGCGGCCTTCGACGGCGGTGAATGGCCCCGGACCCCCGTCCTGGAACGGGCCGCGCTGCTGCGCCGCACCGCCGACCTGCTCCAGCGCGACCGCGAACGCATCGGGCTGCTGGAGAGCCGCGACGCGGGCAAGACCCTGGAAGAGGGCCGGGTGGACGTGGACTGCGTCGCCGACGCCTTCCGCTACTTCGCCGGCCTCGTCGCGGGCGAGAGCGCGGGCCGCGTGGTCGACGCCGGCACCCCCGACGTCCACAGCGTCGTCGTCCACGAGCCCGTCGGGGTCTGCGCCCTGATCACCCCGTGGAACTACCCCCTCCTCCAGGCCTCCTGGAAGATCGCCCCCGCCCTCGCCGCGGGCAACACCTTCGTGCTCAAGCCCAGCGAGATCACCCCGCTGTCCAGCGTGGCCCTGATCGGCCTCCTCGCGGAGGCCGGACTGCCCGCCGGCGTCGCGAACCTGGTCACCGGTCCCGGCGATCCCGTCGGCGCGCGCCTGGCCGCCCACCCCGACGTCGACCTCGTCTCCTTCACCGGCGGCCTCACCAGCGGCACGAAGGTGATGCGCGCGGCGGCCGACTCCGTCAAGAAGGTCGCCCTCGAACTCGGCGGCAAGAACCCCAACGTCGTCTTCGCCGACGCCTGCGCCACCGACGAGGGCTTCGACACCGCCGTCGACCAGGCCCTGAACGCCGCCTTCATGCACAGCGGCCAGGTCTGCTCCGCCGGCTCCCGGCTGATCGTCGAGGAGAGCGTCGCCGAGCGCTTCGTCGGCGAACTCGCCCGCCGGGCCGACCGGATCCGCCTCGGCCGCGGCACCGACCCCGGCGTGGAGTGCGGCCCGCTCGTCTCCGCCGCCCAGCGCGAACGCACCGAGACCTACGTGGCCTCCGCCCTGGAGGAGGGCGCTGTCCTGCGCTCCGGCGGCGAACGCCCCGACGGACCGGGTTACTTCTACCGGCCGACCGTCCTGGACCGCTGCCACCGCGGGATGCGCGTCGTGCGCGAAGAGGTCTTCGGCCCCGTCCTGACCGTCGAGACCTTCCGCACCGAGGACGAGGCCGTCGCGCTCGCCAACGACACCGAGTTCGGCCTCGCCGGCGCCGTGTGGACCTCCGACCCGGGCCGCGGCCGCCGCGTGGCCGGCCGGCTGCGCCACGGCACCGTCTGGATCAACGACTTCCACCCCTACCTCCCGCAGGCCGAGTGGGGCGGCTTCGGCAAGTCCGGCACCGGACGCGAACTGGGCCCCTCCGGCCTGGCCGAGTACCGCGAGACCAAGCACGTCTACCAGAACCTCGCCCCGCGCCCCGTGCGCTGGTTCGCGGGCTGAAGGAGGAGCGAGCCATGACCACCCCCACGCACCCCCGCGCCGAACGCGCGCCGGAGCACGAGTTCGCCTACGACTACGTCGTCATCGGCGGCGGCACCGCCGGCTCGGTGATCGCCTCCCGCCTCACCGAGGACCCCGACGTCACCGTCGCCGTCATCGAGGGCGGCCCCAGCGACATCGACCGCCCCGACGTCCTGACCCTGCGCCGCTGGATGGGCCTGCTCGGCGGCGAGCTCGACTACGACTACCCCACCACCGAGCAGCCCCGCGGCAACTCCCACATCCGCCACAGCCGCGCCCGCGTCCTGGGCGGCTGCTCCTCGCACAACACCCTCATCGCCTTCAAGCCCCTCCCGTCCGACTGGGACGAGTGGGAGCGGGCGGGAGCCGAGGGCTGGCACGCGGCCGCCATGGACCCGTACTTCGACAAGCTCCTCAACCACATCGTCCCGGTGGACGAGAAGGACCGCAACGCCATCGCGCGCGACTTCGTCGACGCCGCGCAGAGCGCCCTGGGCGTCCCGCGCGTCGAGGGCTTCAACCGCAAGCCCTTCCACGAGGGCGCCGGCTTCTTCGACCTCGCCTACCACCCCGAGGACAACAAGAGGTCCTCCGCGTCCGTCGCCTACCTGCACCCCGTGATGGACGACCGCCCCAACCTCCGGATCTTCCTGGAGACCTGGGCCCACCGCCTCGAACTCGACGGCACCCGGGCCCGCGGCGTCCACGTACGCGCCAAGGACGGCACCGAGTCCCTGATCACCGCGCGCCGCGAGGTCCTCGTGTGCGCGGGCGCCGTCGACACCCCCCGCCTGCTCCTCCACTCGGGCATCGGCCCGCGCGCGGACCTGGAAGCCCTCGGCATCCCCCCGGTGCACGACCTGCCCGGAGTGGGGGAGAACCTGCTCGACCACCCCGAATCGGTGATCGTCTGGGAGACCGACGGCCCGATACCGGAGAACTCCGCGATGGACAGCGACGCGGGCCTGTTCGTCCGGCGCGACCCCGACTCCCCGGGCCCCGACCTGATGTTCCACTTCTACCAGGTCCCCTTCACCGACAACCCCGAACGCATCGGCTACGAACGCCCCGCGCACGGCGTGTCGATGACCCCGAACATCCCCAAGCCCCGCAGCCGCGGCCGGCTCTACCTGACCAGCGCGGACCCCGAGGTCAAACCGGCCCTGGACTTCCGCTACTTCACCGACGAGGACGACTACGACGGCCGCACCCTGGTGGACGGCATCAAGATCGCCCGCGAGATCGCGGCGACCGAGCCGCTCGCCGGCTGGCTGCGGCGCGAGGTGTGCCCCGGCCCGGACATCACCGGCGACGAAGAGCTGAGCGCCTACGCCCGCTCCGTCGCGCACACCGTCTACCACCCGGCCGGCACCTGCCGGATGGGCGCCCAGGACGACCCCGGCGCCGTCGTCGGCCCGGACCTCAAGATCCGCGGCCTCGACGGCATCCGCATCGCGGACGCCTCCGTCTTCCCGACGATGCCCGCGGTCAACCCGATGATCGGAGTGCTCATGGTCGGCGAGAAGGCAGCCGAACTGCTGACCCGGGAAGGCGGTGCCCGATGAACACCGCCCCCACCACCGCCGCCACGGCCCCCGCCGGCACCACCGCGGCGCCGCCGGTCTTCTCCGTGGACGGGCTCTGGAAGGTGTTCGGCCCCGAGAAGGCCGCCGCCGAGATCCCCGGCTCCGCCGACCTCGCCGGGCTGTCCGCCGCCGCACTGCGCGAGCGGACGGGCTGCACCGCGGCCGTCCGCGACGTCACCTTCGACGTCCGCAAGGGCGAGGTCTTCGTCGTGATGGGCCTGTCCGGCTCCGGCAAGTCCACCCTCGTACGCTGCCTCACCCGGCTCATCGAGCCCACCGCCGGGAGCCTGTCCATCGACGGCGAGGACGTCCTCGCCATGGACGCCCCCCGGCTGCGCGCCCTGCGCCGCCACCGCGCCGCCATGGTCTTCCAGCACTTCGGCCTGCTCCCGCACCGCAGCGTCCTCGACAACGTCGCGTACGGACTGGAGATCCAGGGCGTCGCGCGGGGCGAGCGCCGCGACAAGGCCGCCGAACTCGTCGCCAAGGTCGGCCTCGAAGGACTGGAGGGACGCCGCCCCGGCCAGCTCTCCGGAGGCCAGCAGCAGCGCGTGGGCCTGGCCCGCGCCCTCGCCGCCGACCCCGAAGTCCTCCTGTTCGACGAACCGTTCAGCGCGCTCGACCCCCTCATCCGCCGCGAGATGCAGGAGGAGGTCACCCGGCTCCACCACGAAGAGGGCCGCACCATGGTCTTCATCACCCACGACCTCTCCGAGGCCCTGCGCCTGGGCGACCGGATCGCCCTGATGCGCGACGGCCGGATCGTGCAGCTCGGCACGCCCGAGGAGATCGTCGGCTCGCCCGCCGACGACTACGTACGCGACTTCGTCCGCGACGTCCCGCGCGAACAGGTCCTCACCGTCCGCACCGCCATGCGTCCCGCGACCTCCGCCGAGGCCGAACAGGGACCCGCGCTGAGCCCCGGCACCACCGTGGTCGAGGCCATCCAGGCCGTCGCCCGCACCGGAGGCCCCGCCCGCGTGGTCGACCACGGCCGCTGCCTGGGCGTCGTCGACGACGCGGGCCTGCTCGCCGTCGTGGCCGGACTCCCGGCCGCCACCGGACGGGGGGTGGCGGCGTGAACCGCCCCCTGCGTCCGCCGGTCCCCGTCCCCGACGCCCGGAGGTGGTGCGCGTGACCGCGACCCCGACCCACACCCCGCCCGACACCCGCCCCGCGCCCGCAGGCCGGGCCACCGCACCTCCGGACGCCCCGCAGTCCTCCGGAGGGTCAGCCGGCCCGCACGGCGCCACGGCCGGGTCCCCCGCCCACGACCGCCCCCGCAGAACCCGGACCGGCGGCCGGTCCGCCCGCCGCGCCCTGCTCATACCGATGGGCGCCGCCCTCGCCCTGCTGATCCCGCTCGCCGTGGCCTTCCCGGGCGCCGGCAGCTGGCCCGCGGCCCTGGCCGTCGACCTGTCCGGCCCGCTCGGCCGCGCCGGCGACTGGATCATCGACCACCGCGACAGCCACCCGCTGTTCCTCTACTTCTTCGGCCACGTCAGCAACGCCGTCGTGGTGTCCGTCCGCGCCGTGTACCTGCTCCTCCTCGCGGCCGGCTGGACCGGGGTCACCGCCCTGGCCGCCCTGGTCGCCTGGCGCCTCGCGGGCATCCGCCTCGCCCTGACCTGCGCCGCCGCCTTCGCCGCCTGCGGACTGCTCGGCATGTGGGTGCCGACCATGCAGACCCTCGCGCTCATGGCCGTCGCCGTCGCCGCCTCCGTCGTGCTCGGCGCCCTGCTCGGCCTCGCCGCCGGGCTCTCCCCGCGCGCCGACCGCGTCCTGCGCCCCGTACTCGACACCATGCAGATCCTGCCCGCCTTCGCGTACCTGCTGCCGATGGTGCTGGTCTTCGGCATCGGCGTGCCCGCCGCCGTCCTCGCCACGGTCATCTACGCGGCCCCGCCCATGGCCCGCCTCACCGCCCTCGGCCTGCGCGAGGCGGACGCCGGGGTCATGGAGGCCGCGGCCTCCCTCGGCGCCACCGGACGCCAGCGGCTGCTCACGGCCCGCCTGCCGCTCGCCCGCCGCCGGCTCCTGCTCGGCGTCAACCAGGCCATCATGACCGGCCTGTCCATGGCCGTCATCGCCTCCGTGATCGGCGCGGGCGGTCTCGGCGACCGCGTCTACCAGGCACTCGCCTCCGTCGACGTCGGCGCCGCCCTGGCCGCCGGCATCCCGATCGTGCTGCTCGCCGTCGTACTGGACCGCACCGCCGACGCCGCCGGCCGCCGCATCGGCACCGACCCCGTCCCCGTCGGCGAACGGCACCTGCTGCGCCGGGTGTTCGCCGGCTGGTACGGACGCCTCCTGACCCTCCTGGCGGCCGTCGCCGCCGCCGTCGCCGGCCGCATGGCCACGAGCTCCGTATGGCCCGAGTCCTGGACCGTCTCCCTGGCCGCCCCGGTCAACTCCGCCGTCGCCTGGATGACCGACCACCTCTACTCCGGTGTGCCCGTGGTCGGCGGCACCGCAGACTGGGCCGCCCGGTTCACCGGCTGGATCCTCGACCCGCTGCGCAGCGGACTCCAGGCCGCCCCCTGGTGGCTGCTCCTCCTCGTGGCCTGCGCCCTCGCCCTCCTCGCGGGCACCTGGCGCACCGCACTGACCGCCGTCCTCGCGCTCGCCGCCATCGGCGTGCTCGGCGTGTGGGAACCCTCCCTGGACACGCTGTCCCAGGTGCTCGCCGCCGTCGCGGTCACGCTCGTGCTCGGCTTCGCCATCGCGGTCGCGGCCGCCCGCAGCGCCCGCGCCGAACGGCTGCTGAGGCCCGTCCTCGACGTGTGCCAGACCCTGCCGCAGTTCGTCTACCTGATCCCCGTGGTCGCCCTGTTCGGCGTCGGCCGCGCACCCGCCGCGGCGGCCGCCGTCGTGTACGCGCTGCCGGCCGTCGTCCGGATCACCGTCCAGGGCCTGCGCGAGGTCGACCCCACCGTCGTGGAGTCCGCCCGCTCGCTCGGCGCGACCCGCTCGCAGCTCCTGCGGCAGGTCCAGCTGCCCCTGGCCCGGCCCGCTCTGCTGCTGGCCGTCAACCAGGCCGTGGTCCTCGTACTCGCCGTCGTGATCATCGGCGGCCTGGTCGGCGGCGGCGCGCTCGGCTACGACGTCGTCCTCGGCCTCGCCCAGGGCGACCTGGCCACCGGCCTGGTGGCCGGCGCCGCGATCGTCTGCCTCGGCCTGCTCCTCGACCGCGTCACCCAGCCCGCGAAGGAGGCCTGACATGCCGCGCACCACCCCCCGGCACGCCCTGGCCGCGCTCGCCGCCGCCACCTCACTGGCCGTCCTCACCGGCTGCGGGGCCGCCGACATGACCCGCCAGTCCTCCCCGTACGCCGACGCCCGGGGAGCGAAGACCGTCACCCTCTCCGTCCAGTCGTGGGTCGGCGCCCAGGCCAACACCGCCGTCGCCTCCTACCTCCTGGAACACGAGCTGGGCTACCGCGTGGACACCGTCCAGGTCGACGAGGTCCCCGCCTGGGACGCCCTCAGCCAGGGCCGCGTCGACGCGATCCTGGAGGACTGGGGCCACCCCGAGCAGGAGAAGCGCTACGTCGAGGGCAAGAAGACCATCACCTCCGGCGGCGAGCTCGGTGTGACCGGCCACATCGGCTGGTTCGTCCCCACCTACTTCGCCGAGGCGCACCCCGACGTCACCGACTGGAAGAACCTCGGCAAGTACGCCGACCAGCTGCGCACCCCCGAGAGTCGCGGCAAGGGCCAGCTGATGGACGGCTCACCGTCCTACGTCACCAACGACAAGGCCCTCGTCAAGAACCTGGGCCTGGACCTCGAGGTGGTCTTCGCCGGCTCCGAGGCCGCCCAGATCACCCAGATCAAGCAGTTCGCCAAGGAGCACAAGCCCTTCCTGACGTACTGGTACGAGCCCCAGTGGCTCTTCGAACGCGTCCCGATGACCGAGGTCAAGCTCCCCGAGTACACCGAGGGCTGCGCGGACGACCCGCAGAAGGTGGCCTGCGCCTACCCGCACACGCCCCTGAAGAAGTACCTGAACACCCGCTTCGCGGACACCGGCGGCGAGGCGGCCTCGTTCCTGAAGAAGTTCCACTGGACCAAGGCCCAGCAGAACGAGGTCTCCCTCATGATCGCCGAGGAGAAGCTGTCACCGCAGCAGGCGGCGAAGAAGTGGGCCGACCGCAACGAACAGGTCTGGAAGCCCTGGCTCCAGTGATCACCCCGCTCCCCGCCCCCGCTCCCCGTCGCCCCGCTTCCGCCGGGGCGGCGGGGAGCGCTCGTCTCCCGGCCCCCCGTCGGTCGGCCCGACGCCGACAGGTGTTCACCCGCCGCCCCGGCCGCCCGCGCCGTGCCGGTCGCGGGGGAGGATACCGTGACGTGGCTGTGCCGTCGGGAGCGCAGCCCGGCTGTCGGGCGTTGGACCGTACGAGGGTGCGGTCGTGCCGGGCACACCGCAGCACCCGAGGGATGAGGAGGACCGATGAGCACGGCCGACGAGGGACGGCAGTGGCCGGACGAGGCCAGTCTCGACAACGCGAGGGCGACGCTGTTGCAGCTCCTCGCACGGGCGGGGGTCCCTTCCGGTGACGCACGGGAACTGATCGGGCTCGTGGAGGCCGGCGCGCTCGCCCTCGCGCACGAGGAGCTGAGCGCCGCGGGCCGCACCGCGCCCGGGGACAAGGGCGAGGAGTACGAGGCGGGCCGGCTCGACGGCGCAGACGACGTCCTGGAGGGGCTCGGCGACATCGCCGAGCGGACCCTGCTGCTGGTCGTGAGCCCGGACGGACAGCGCAGCGCGCCGGGGGAGCGGCCGCGCGCCGGCCGGGTGGAGGTGGAGCAGACGCGGGTGGCGCTCACCCCCCTGTACCTGTCGTTCACCGCGGTCTCGGAGCTGGATCCGGAGGTGACCGAGGAAGTTCTCGTCGCGGTCCTCGCCACGATGACCCTGCGCCAGCGGGCCGGGTACGCCGGGCGGCTGACGCGCTTCACCGGAACCCACCGGGCCCGGCTGGAGCGGCTGTTCGCGCAGTTCGGGCCGGGCAGCGCCATCGCGGTGCACGGCCGCTATTCGCTCCTGCACTCCGCCACCAGCATCGCCGTGCTGGAGCGGCTCGCCGCCGCGCCGCAGGAGCTGCGCCTGGAGTGGGACGCCGCGGAACTCCCGCCCGCGTGGCTGGACGGCCTGACCGCCGCCTGGACGGCCGGGGGCTGAGCGCACCGCCGGAGCGCGGGCGGCCGTGGGACGATCGGCGGACGTCCTGTACGCACCTGTCACGAGGAGTCGCCGATGGCCGTCCGCCGGGTCGTTCCGAACATCGAGTCGCGGACCATGGAGGAGGACCGGGCGTTCTACGGCCTGCTCGGGTTCGAGGAGGTCATGAACCACGGCTGGATCATGACGCTGGCCTCCTCCTCCCAGCCCGCCGCGCAGATCAGCTTCATGACGGCCGACGCGACCGCGCCGGTCATGCCCGACATGAGCGTCGAGGTCGACGACGTGGACGCCGCCTACGCGGCCGTGCTGGCGAGCGGGGCGGAGATCGTGCACCCCCTCCAGGACGAGGAGTGGGGAGTGCGCCGCTTCTTCGTCCGGGACCCGAACGGCCGCGTGGTCAACGTACTCGGCCACCGCTAGGGGCTGTCGTCGAAGTCGTGTCGTAGCCCGGAGGGCGGCCCCGCGGCGTCCGGTGCGTGCTCTCGGCGTGCCGGGCGGAAGCCCTCGTACTGGACGTACTCGGGATTTCGCCCGGTGCGGCGAGAGTGCGTGCCGGGCGTCGCGGGGCAGACACGACTTTGACGACAGCCCCTAGCCCCTACCGCCCCCGGTCGCGCGCGGCGCCCGCGACCGGGGGCGCCGCGCCCGGGCGGGCGCGCCGCACGCCACCGCGGGGACCGGTGAGGTCACCTACCGCTCGCGCTCCGGCGGTCCCCGCGGGCGTCGCCCCGGACGAGGGCGTGCAGGTGCTCGTCGTGCCAGCCGTCCGCGTGCAGCAGCGCGCCGCGCATGGTGCCCTCAAGGGTGTAGCCGGCCTTCGCGGCCACGCGACAGGACGCCGGGTTGGCCACGGAGTGGCACAGGCGCAGGCGGTGCAGGCCGAGTTCGTCCAGGGCCCAGTCGGTGACGCGCCGGGTCGCCGCGACCGCCACCCCGCCACCGCGCGCGGCCGGCAGGAGCCAGTACATGATCTCCGCACTGCCGCCCGCCAGGTCGATGTCGCCCCAGCCGCACAGCCCCACGGCCTCCTCGCCGGGGCGGGCGACGGCCCAGATCGCACTCAGCTCGGCCCCCCAGCGCTCCCGCATGCCCTCGATGCGCCGGCGGGCGTCCCGCTCCGTCTCCACCGTCAGCCGGTTCCACTGACGGACCTGCGGGTCCCGGGCCGCGGCCAGCAGGGCGTCGGCGTCACCGAGCCGCCAGGGCCGCAGCTCCAGACCGCCCGCCAGACCCAGCACCGGTTGTTCCATCGCAGCCATCCGGCCCGCCTCGACGACCGCCGGTATGCGTGAACTGTTGATCATCGCGGCATCTTCCCACAGCCCCGTGGGGGTCCCGAGGGGTCCGGGGCGTCTGCCACACCGGCTCCGGAGCCAGCCGGCCGTGGTGGGGCCCGTCCGGCGCGGCCGGCGGGCCCGCTGCCGCCGGACGCCCGGGGGACAGGAACTCCCGGAACACCCGTGCCGAGCGCGGGTTGTCCTCGCACTGCCACACGCCGTGCGGGCAGTAGTCGGTGATGCTGTGGTAGACCGGCCGGTGCGCCTCGATCCAGAGCAGCATGCGGCGCACGTACTCCGGATTGTCGCCGCGCCGGAACAGGCCCCACTCGGGGAACGAGATCCGCTTGCCGTGCGCCGCGGCGAAGTCGGCCTGCTGCTGGAGTCCGTAGGGCTGGGTGACCTGCTCGTCGAAGGTGTCGCCGGGCGGCTGGTCGTAACTGTCCATCCCGATGATGTCGACCACGTCGTCCCCGGGATAGCACCTGGTCCACGCGATGGCGTCAGCACCGCGGTTGGGCGCGAAGTCGAAGCGCAGCCGCTGCCCCGGCACGGAGCGCATGGCGGCCACCACGCGCCGCCAGTACGTCTTCCAGCTCTCGGGGTCCGGACGGCAGCGGTGCGCGTAGTCGAAGCCGTTCATCTCCCAGCCCAGGACGATCACCGTGTCCGGCACCCCGAGGGCGACCAGCCGCTCGGCCAGCCGCCGGAAGTGCTGGTCGTACGCACCGCGCGCACCGGAGCGCAGCAGCTCGGCGACCCGGGCGTCGGGCACGCCGGACTCGTTGTGCTGCGCCATCGGCACGTTCAGGACGAACAGCCGGTCCGCCCCGGCCCTGCGCCACCGCGCCCAGCTCCGCAGGGAATCGGGCGCCCCCTCGATGTTCGCCCAGGTGTCGCCGGGCAGGTACGTGTGCCCGGCGCGCAGCTCGGCGCCCCCGAGCCAGGCCGACAGCTCCCGCATCCGCTCCACCCCGGGGGAGCCGTAGTGGAGGTAGGCGCCCACCGCGACGTCGGTCCCGGTGTCGCGGACGGGCCCCCGGTGCGGGGGCGGGGCGTGGCCGCCCCCGGTGACGAGCAGGCAGACGGCGAGCGCGCTCGTACAGGCGCCGGCCAGCCAACGGCCCCGATGGGACATGACGCCTCCACGAGCTTCGCGAGCCGATGCATCAGGCTGCGAGGTTAGGCGGGTTCCCCAGTCCACCGCGCGTCCGGTGGCCCGGCGCTGGGCCGTTCGCGGGGTCCGCGCCCTGCGCCGGGCCCGATCGGGTGAACGGGCGTGCGGGGGGTGCGGCCGCCCCGTCGCCGGGGCGGCCGCACCCCGTCCGTCACAGGCCGCGCGTCAGCCGGTCGGTGAGCAGCCGGGTGAAGCGGGCCGGGTCGGGCAGGTCGCCGCCCTCGGCGAGCAGCGCGCTGCCGTACACCAGCTCGGCGATCTCCGGCAGGGCGGGATCGTCGGCGTTGGCCCCGTGCGCCGAGCGCAGGGCGGTGATGAGGGGATGCGTCGGGTTCAGCTCCAGGATCCGCTTGACCGGCGGCATCTCCTGGCCCATGGCCCGGTACATCTTCTCCAGCGTCGGAGTCATGTCGTGGGCGTCGCCGACGATGCACGCCGCCGAGGTCGTCAGCCGCGACGACAGCCGGACCTGCTTGACCTGGTCGGACAGGGCGCCGGTCAGCCAGGGCAGCAGCGCGGCGAACTCCTCGTCGCGCCGCGCCCCGGCCTCGGCGTCCCCCTCGTCGTCGGCGGCGTCACCGAGGTCGACCTGCCCCTTGGCGATGGACTGCAGACGGTGGCCGTCGAAGGCGGGGACCTGGTCGGCCCAGACCTCGTCGACGGGGTCGGTGAGGATCAGGACCTCGTACCCCTTGGCCGCGAACGCCTCCATGTGCGGGGAGTTCTCCACCATGGCGCGGGTCTCGCCGGTCAGGTAGTAGATCGCGTCCTGGCCCTCGCGCATCCGCCCGACGTACTCGCGCAGACTGGTCTTCTCCTCCTTGTCGTGCGTGGAGTCCGCCGACACCAGCTCCAGCAGGGCCTCGGTGTTGTCGGTGTCCTCCAGCAGGCCCTCCTTCAGCACCCGGCCGAACTGGTCCCACAGCTTCGCGTAGCGCTCGGCGTCATTCGTCCGCACGCCCTTCAGCGCGCCGAGGACCTTCTTGACCAGGCGCCGGCGCACGCTGCGGATCTGCCGGTCCTGCTGGAGGATCTCGCGGGAGATGTTCAGGGACAGGTCGTGCGCGTCCACCACCCCCTTGACGAAGCGCAGGTAGTTCGGCATCAGCGCTTCGCAGTCGTCCATGATGAACACGCGCTTGACGTACAGCTGCACGCCGCTCTTGCTCTCGCGGGAGAACAGGTCGAACGGCGCCTGCGAGGGGATGAACAGCAGCGCCTCGTATTCGAAGTTGCCCTCGGCGCGCATGTGGATGGTCTCGGCCGGGTCGAGCCAGTCGTGGCTGATCTGCCGGTAGAACTCGTGGTACTCGGCCTCGGTCACCTCGCTGCGCTGACGCGCCCACAGCGCCTTCATCGAGTTGAGCGTCTCGACCTCGTGCGTGCTCGCCCCGTCGGCGCCGGAACCCGCCTCGGAACCTTCCTCGGCGGAGGCCTCGGAGGGGGCCTCGGCGGGCCGCTCGACGGCCATGCGGATCGGCCACCGGATGAAGTCCGAGTACTGCTTGACGATCTGACGGATCTTCCGCTCGGCCAGGTAGTCGGCCAGCCCGTCCTCGCTGTCGACGGGCTTGAGGTGCAGGGTCACCGAGGTTCCCACGGGCAGGCCGTCGACGGCCTGGATCTCGTAGGTGCCCTCGCCGTCCGACTCCCACTGGGTCCCCGACTCGGTGCCCGCCCGCCGGGTGCGCAGGGTGACCCGGTCGGCCACCATGAACGCCGAGTAGAAGCCGACGCCGAACTGCCCGATCAGGTGCTGCGCCGCGGCGGCGTCCTCGGCCTCCTTGATCTTCTGCAGCAGGCCGGCGGTGCCGGACTTGGCGATCGTGCCGATCAGCTCGACGAGCTCGTCCCGGCTCATGCCGATGCCGTTGTCGCGGACGGTCAGCGTACGGGCGTCCGCGTCGGTCTCCAGCACGATGTGCAGGTCCGAGGTGTCGGCTCCGAGGTCTGCGTCGGTCAGCGACTCCAGCCTCAGTTTGTCCAGGGCATCGGAGGCGTTCGAGATCAGCTCGCGCAGGAAGATGTCCTTGTTCGAGTAGATCGAGTGGATCACCAACCGGAGCAACTGACGGGTCTCGGCCTGAAATTCCAGCGTCTCGACACTGCTGACCACTCTGGGGGCTCCTTAGTTTTCGGATGAAAATGCATGATAAACGGGCTCCGCCCGCCCACGGGCCGGATCGGCCCCCGGCGAGCGGAGCAGGGAGCCGCACCGGTGCCCGAATGCCGTCGCCGTCGTGGGATACCCGCGCGAGGCGGGGTAGGCGCCCTCCATGAACACACATGCCCTCGACACCTCGCCGCAGGCCGGGAAGACGTCGGCACTGCAGAAGACGTCGGCACTGGACACGGCGGCGTCCTGGTGGCTGACCTCCCTCGACCGTCTCGAACGGACCACGGCCGCCGATCCGGCCATCCGGGTCCTCCAGCGGACGATCCGGGCCCTTCCGCTGGGAGACGTGCGCGAACTGCTGCGCGGCAGACCGCTCGGCCATCCCGTCCACCCCGTTCTCGTCCAGGTGCCGATCGGCTGCTGGCTGTCGGCCGGCGTGCTGGACGCCGTACCGGGGGCGCACCGCGCGGCCACCACCCTCACGGCCGTCGGGCTGGTGGGCGTCGCCCCGGCCGCCATCGCCGGCTGGGCCGACTGGGCGGACCTCCCGCCCGAGCAGGCCCGGGTCGGCCTGGCCCACGCGGCCACCAACGCCGTGGCGGTGACCTGCTACGGGCTGTCCCTGGCGGCGCGGCTGGGCGGCCGGTCCGTACGGGGCCGGCTGTGGTCGGCGGCGGGACTGGCGGCGGTCGCCGTGACGGGCGCCCTCGGCGGCCACGTCGCCTACCGGCAGGCCGTGGGAGCGGACGCGGCAGCGCACTGACCGGCCCGGATGGGCCGGAGCGCGCATCATCCGGCCGTGACGGGCCACACGTCCATCATGAAGAGACCACGCGGCTTCGCCGCACCCGGCGGGCGGCCACTGCCGCTGCTGCTCCTGCTCCTGCCGGTACAGGCGGCCCTGCTGGCCGGACTCGGATGGCTGGTCACCGGACCGGCCGCCCGCCACTGGCCGCTCTCGGCGGAGCCGGGGGCCGAAAGGGCGCTCGCGGAGCACCGCTCCGGCCCGGGGAACGGGGTCACGGGCTGGTTCTCCGTGCTCGCCGGGACGGAGGCCGTCATCGGGGTGACGCTCGTCTGCGTCGTCGCCCTGCTCCTGCTGCCCGGGGCCGCGCGCCGCACGGACGCCCTGTTCCTGGGGGTCTCCGTGGCCGCCCAGTCGACGGTGTTCGTGACCGTGACCGCGCTCGTCGCCCGCCCGCGCCCCACCGTGCCCCACCTGGACGGGGCGCCCCCGACATCGAGCTTCCCCTCCGGGCACGTCGGAGCCTCGCTCGCCCTCTACGGCGGCCTGGCCGTACTGGTCCTGCTGCGGATGCGCAGCCCCTGGAGGCATGCCGTCGCCGGAGTGCTGCTGCTGATCCCGCCGGCCGTCGGCCTGTCCCGGATGTACCGCGGCATGCACCACCCCAGCGACGTCGCGGGCGGGCTGCTGAACGGCGCCCTGACGCTGCTGATCGTGGGAGGGGCGTTCCTGAGCGCGCGCGGGACCGGAAAGGAGCCGGAGCCCGGGCCGCAGTCCGAGCCCGGGCCGCAGTCCGGGCCGCGATCCGCGTCGGAACCCCCGTCCGCCCTCGCCGGCGGCGCCGTCCTCGTCGTACGCCATCCCCTCAACTGCCCGGACCGGCTCGCCGACCGGGTGCGCGCCGAACTGCACGCCCGGGGCCACCGGGAGCAGCGGTGGCTGCTGACCTCCGCTGAACACCCCAGCGCGGACCTGGCCGAGCGGACCGCCGCCGGCGACGCCGCCCTGGTGGTGGTCTGCGGAGGTGACGGCACGGTGCGCGCCTGCGCCGACGTCCTCGCCGGTACGGGGATCGCCATGGTCATCGCCCCCTGCGGCACCGGGAACCTGCTGGCGCGCAACCTCGGCCTCCCCCTCGACCCGGTCAGCGCCCTCACCGAGTCCCTGGCGGGCGACGGCTTCGGGATCGACGTCGGCCGGATCCGGGGCGACGGCCTCCCGCCGACGCGGTTCACCGTCATGGCCGGGGCCGGATTCGACGCCGCCATGGTCCGCGACGCCTCGCCACGGCTCAAGTCCCGCGTGGGCTGGGCCGCGTACGTCCTGTCCGCCGTGCGCCACCTCGGCGACCCGGGTGTGCGCCTGACGGTCCGGATCGACGGGGGACGCCCGCGCCGACGCCGGGCCCGCATGGTCGTCATCGGGAACGTCGGCACCCTCCAGGGCGGCCTGCCGCTGCTGCCGGGGGCCCGGCCGGACAGCGGGCGCCTGGAGGTGGTGCTGTTCGACCCCCGCGGCCCCTTCGGCTGGTTCACGGCGGCCGGACACCTGGCCCTGCGCCTCCTGCGTCCCGGCGCCCCCACGCCCCCGGGACGTACCGCGGCCGGGGGAGCGCTGGAGTACTTCAGCGCCACCCGGGTCGAGGTGCGGTGCGCCGCACCGCAGCCGCGCGAGCTCGACGGGGACGCGGTGGCCGACGGCGCCGGGTTCACCGCCGAGATCGAACCGGGCGCCCTGCGGATGTACCTCCCCGGTCCCCCCGGCGCCCCGGCCCGTCCGACGGTTCCGCGGGGACGGCGCGAGCGCGCCGGGCGCGCCGGGCGCACCGAGCAGACGCAGGAGCAGACGCGGCAGGAGGGGAGTGGGGATGGGCACCGCGAAGCGGGTACCGCAACGGCACGACGTGGAAGGTGAGGAACTCTCCGCCGACGAGGCGTGGACCGCGCTGCGCCGCTACGGCGGCTGGAGCCTGGCGCGCGACTCCTTCGTCCGCTTCCGCTACGCGGACGGCTTCAGCCACGCCCGCGCACTCGGCCTCCAGACCGTGCTGTCCCTCGTCCCGCTGGCCATCGCGGCCGTCGGGCTGTCCGGCGTCCTGCACACCGAGGACATCGGCCGCATCGCCGAACTGACGATCCGAGGGCTCAGCAGCGGCCCCAGCCTGCCCGTGGTGGACGACGCCCTCAGCGAGAGCCGGCGCCACGCGGGCAGCGGGGGCCAGGCCGCCCTGTGGCTGGGACTGGTGTTCTCGCTCGTCAACGTCACCACGGGACTCTGCCAGGTCGAACGGGGCGCGAACCGCATCTACGGCAACGAACGCGACCGGCCGTTCCTCGCCAAGTACACGCGAGGCCTGGTGATGGCGTTCCTCGCCGGCTTCCCGCTGGGCCTCGGCTTCATCGTCACCGTGCTCGGCAGCCACCTGACGCGGGCCCTGGCCGAGGTCTACGCGCTCGCCCCGAGCACCGTGCGGGCCTGGGAACTGCTGCGCTGGCCGGTCGGCGTCCTGCTCGCCGTCCTCGCCACCAGTGCCATATTCCGCCTCTCCCCGCGCCGCAGCCAGCCCGGCTACACCTGGCTGGCCTTCGGAGCCGTCGTCTACCTGGTGCTCTGGATCCTGGCCACCTGGGGCCTGAGCCTGTACGTCGGCGCGAGCGGCTCGTTCACCAGCGTCTACGGTCCGCTCAGTGCGATCGTGTCGCTGCTGATCTGGTCCTACCTCACCTCGACGGCGCTGTTCCTCGGACTCGCCTTCGCCGCCCAGCTGGAAGCCGTACGCGCGGGAGTCCGGGAGCCGGTCACGGCCGATCCCGGAGTCTGACCGCACGAGGAAAGGAGCCGTCCCATGCCACGCCCCACCGATCCCACCGATGCCGCCGATCCCACCGATGCCACGGAACCCCCCGGCCGTTCACGCCGTTTCCCGGGGGCGTACGCCGGGCCCGACGCCGCGTTCGGGGCGCGCCTCGTGCTCGTCACCGCCGCGACCGCCATGGCGGCCGTCCCGTTCGCCCTCGCCCTGGTCCTGGTGGAGTCCCGGTGGGCCCCGCTGTACCGCCTGGACCTGGCCACGGCCCGGCGGCTGCACGCCACCGCGCTGGAGCATCCCGGCTGGGTGCGCGTCCTGGACTTCCTGACGGGCGTCGTGTGGGACCCGGTGACCATGCGGCTGCTCGTGGCCGCCCTGGTGATCTGGCTCGCCGTCCGCCGGGCCTGGCGGCTGGCGGCCTGGGCCGCCGTGACGGCGGTGGCGAGCGGGCTGATCGGGCTGCTGGTGAAGACCATGGTCGAACGGGCCCGCCCCTCCCTGCCGGACCCGGTGGCCCACGCCCCCGGCTTCTCCTTCCCCTCGGGCCACGCGATGACGGCGACCACCTCGTGCGCCGTCTTCCTGCTGGTCCTGCTGCCCCTGGTGCCGCGCGCCTGGCGCCCGCTGCCGTGGGCCCTGGCCCTGCTCTCGGTGCTGGGCGTCGGCTACACCCGGGTCGCGCTCGGGGTCCACTGGGTCAGCGACGTGGTGGGCGGCTGGCTGCTCGGCCTCGCGCTGGTGGCCGCGACGACCCTGGTCTTCGAGGTCTGGCGGGCGGACACGGGCCGCCCCCGCGCGGCGGTCACCGAGGGCCTGGAGCCGGAGCTCACGGCACCGGACCCCGAAGCCCCCCGTGCCGGCCGGACCACCGGGTGACCGGCCCGGGGCCCCGGGCCGCCCCGGCGGGCGTCAGTTCATGACCAGGACGCGCGTGTTCGGCACGAGCTTGCGGTTCACGCTGGTGCTCTGCACGAAGATGGTGAAGTCGTCGTTGTGGTCCGGCTTGAGACGGACCTCGCTGTCCGGCAGTCCGAGCAGGGCGCGGGCCTCGGGACCGGAATACACCCGGTCCGTCTTCTTCTCCAGCACCGCTATCTGCTTTCGCGCCTGGACCTTTTCCGACTTGCTCAGCTGATAGAACGCGCAGCCGGTGCGGTAGGTGTGCCCGGATTCGACGACCCATTCCTTGATGGCCGCTTCACGGGTCACGGGAACCAGCCGGTATTGCGACGGATCCACCGGCGCGAGACCGGCCGCCTGGATGGACTTGGCATTGACGGCCTCCGCACCCGCGGAGAACACCTTCCGCGAGCCGCGGATCCCCTTGGTGCGGCCGACCATGAAGTTTTCGGTGGCCTTCAGGATGACCTGCCCGGCCTCTTCCAGCCCCTGGGTGCTCGTGGCGTCCCAGATGGCGATGTTGTCCTTCGGGAAGCCGCACCGCATGGCCTCGCGCTTGCCCATCTGGTCCGGGACGAGCACGGCCAGCGTCCAGTTGTCCGCCTGCGTCTCGATCATCGTGGCCACGGCCTGCACCAGCTCGGACGGGGTGCGGCCCGGGGCGTCGGGGCAGCGGTGGCTCGCGTTCTCCTGACCGTCGGTCAGCACGAAGGTGAGGAAGCTGTGGTCGCCGTAGAGCTGGGCCGTCTGAGCGAGTTCGCGCTGGGACTTCAGGGTGGCGGCCAGCAGGGCCGTCATTCCGCCGGCGCGGTACATCTGCTTCAGGGACGGCATGCGCAGCACGTCCTTGTCGTAGATGACGCACTCGACCTTGTCCGAGAAGGCGTACACCGTGACGCGGGTTTCCTGGTCCAGTTCCTGCGACCGGCGTGCCAGATAGGCGATTTGCTGATCGGCGACTTCGACGACCTTGCCGCTCAGGTGTGACATGGAAGAACTGGCATCCAATACCAGGGCGACGTGATTGATGTAGTTCTGGTTTCCGGCCATGACGGCTCCCCCTCGTTTTCCCGAACTGGATGCTCCGATCCTCCCACCCGCCACTGACAATCGGCCGTGGTCGTGAATGGGGACGGGACGGGACGGGACGGGGAGGGAGCGGGGGGGCGTGGACACGCGCGGACAGCCGTGAACACTGCCCGCCCCGGGCGGCCCTGGAAAGTGGACAGGCTCCGGGACGAGTCTGTGCGTGTCGCCGGGAGAACGACGACACCACGCACCACGCTCCACACACCACCACCGCATACGGGAGACCCGCCATGAAGCCGCTGCTCTTCGAAGACGACCCGCAGTTCTGGTACGAGACCCTGCGGGCCATCGGCCACGCCGCCTACGGGGGCTCCGACTTCGGCGAGGTGATCGCCACCGCGGAGAAGATCACCGCCGGTGACTACGACAGCTGGTACGAGCAGTGGTTCGCCACCGCCGAGCGCACCGCCGCCCAGGCCGCCGCCGCGCTGGCGGGCGGCCACCGGATCAGCGCCCGCGACGCGTACCTGCGGGCCAGCAACTACTACCGGTCCGCGGAGTTCTTCCTGCACGGCAACCCCGACGACCCCCGGATCGCGGCGACGTACGAACGCGCGGTCAGTGCCTTCCGGGAGGCGGCCCGGCTGTTCGAGCCGCGCGTCGAACCCGTCGAGATCCCCTTCGAGGGCACCGTCCTGCACGGCTACTTCTACCGGGCCCCCGGCGACGCCCCCGCGCCGACGGTCATCATGCACAACGGCTTCGACGGCTCCGCCGAGGAGATGCACTTCTTCGGGGGAGCGGCCGGGGTGGAACGCGGCTACCACGTCCTCACCTTCGACGGCCCCGGTCAGCCCGCCGCCCGCTTCCGCGACGGACTGCCCTTCCGCCCGAACTGGGAGACCGTCGTGACGCCGGTCGTCGACTGGCTGATCGCCGAACGTCCCGAAGTCGACCCCGAGCGGATCGCCCTGTTCGGCCTCAGCATGGGCGGCGTGCTCGCGCCCCGGGCCGCCGCCTTCGAACACCGCCTGGCCGCCGTGGTCGCCGTCGACGGCGTCTACGACCTCGGCGAAGTCAGCACCCAGCAGATGCAGATGCCGCGGGCCGAGGCCGAGGCCCTGCTGCGCGCCGAGCACGCCCCCGAGGTCGACGCGGCCTTCGAGGCGCTGATGAAGACCAACCCGACGATCCGCTGGGCCATCACCCACGGGTCGTACGTCATGGACGTCGAGACACCCCGTCAGTTCCTCGCCTCCTATCTCGACTACACCCTGGCCGACGGCGTGGCGGAGCGGATCACCTGTCCGACCCTCGTCTGCGACGCCGAGGACGACCTCTTCTTCGCGGGCCAGGCCGAACAGCTCTACGAGCACCTCACCTGCCCCAAGACCCTCGCCCGCTTCACCGTCGCGGAAGGCGCCGGCGCCCACTGCCACACCGGAGCCCAGCGCCTGGCCATGGGCCGCATCTTCGACTGGCTCGACACGACCCTGCGCCCCTGACCGGCCGGATGCGGCCGCGCGGGCGCTACCAGTCCGGCACGGTCCGGGCGGGGGACGAGGCCTGCGCGTGGCCGGCCCGGGCCGGCGCCCGCGGGGGCCAGTGTGGATGTTGGCCGTGCTGCGCGAGCCGCCGTCGATCCACCGGGTCCCGGCGGCGCGGCCGGGCGGCAGGGCGAGGACGCGTCGAAGACGTGCAGGTGGCCGGTGCGGGCGGCCAGGGCCGCCCGTACCGGGCCTGCGTACGGAACGCTCCGGATCCCGGGACCCAACCAGCCGGCATCCCGGGAACACACTCGAGACTGACCCGTGCACCGCCGCCAACCGCACCCCGTCTCGCCCTGCTTCCGCACTCTGCCGCGGTGGAGTCCGGGCGGATCGGCATCCGGCCGGACCTCACCAGAACGAGCTACGCCCCTCGCGCCCGGAGGCCATTGCCGTTATTCAAGGCTGAGCAGGTGCGCGTCTACAGAAGAGCCTCCTCAGTGCATCCCGACATGGTTGGCTTCAACGGACGTGGCGGCAACGGAGAGGAAAGCCGTGTCCGATGAGGTGACGGGCTGGCTGGCGCAGACCGCTTTACCGTTGAGCTGCCTCACCGCAGGCGTGTCCACTGCTGATCTCCAACCGCTGAAGAACGTTCTCGATGGCGTACGGATCGTAGGTCTGGGGGAGGCCACCCACGGGACGCGCGAGTTCTTCCAGCTCAAGCATCGCCTGCTGGAGTTCCTGGTCACAGAGCTGGGATTCTCGGCACTGGCCATGGAGGCCAGTGCGTCGGCCAGCCCAGCTGTCGACGCCTATGTCCGCGAAGGCGTCGGTGATGCCGCGCAGGTGCTTGCCGGGCTGGGGTTCTGGACGTGGCGGACCCACGAGGTGCTCGCCATGATCGAGTGGATGCGCGAGTACAACCGAGGGCGACGAGAAGACCAGAAGGTTCGTTTCATCGGCGTCGACCCGCAGCAGTGCGGCAGCTCTCTGGCGGTGATCGATTCCTTCCTTCACAAGACGGCACCGGACCGCGTGACCAGACTTCTCTCCACGCTCCGCGTGCTCGCCAAGGCATATCCGGGATCGCAACCCGATCCTCAGCGGAGCCTGGTGCACATGGCCGAGGAACTGCTGGAGTTCCTCGGCGGACGCGGCCCTGACGCAGCCGACGCGCTCCGGCATGCCCAGCTACTGGTGCAGGCCGCCGACCTGGTGACGCGCGCCAGGCAGCACACGGACCCGGAACAGACTGTCTATGCGGTACGCGACCGGTACATGGCCGACGCCGTAGGGACCGTCCTCGAAGACCCGTCCGCCAAGATCGCCCTCTGGGCGCACAACGGGCACATCACCAAGAGCCCTCACGGTGGCGCGGTGCCGACACTAGGACAACACCTTCACGCACGGTACGGCGACGCCTACTACGCACTCGGCCTGCTGTTCGGCAGCGGTTCTTTCCGCGCCCGTCGGATATGGCCCGGTCCGTGGTCTCGTCCCCGAGCCGGCGCCGTCGTCACCAACCGGATCGGCCCTGCCCGCGCGGACGCCGTAGAGGTCCGGCTGGCTAGCGCCAACCCTGGCGACCACCTCGTGGACCTGCGCAGCGCAGCCGACGCGCCGAGGGCCGTACAGGCGTGGCTCAACGGCCGACACGGCATACGAAGCTTCGGCGCCATGGTGCCGCGCTGGACCTACCGCTTCAATCTGAGCCCTTCCTCCTTGGCCGAGGAGTACGACGGGCTGGCCTACATCGCGGTCTCGTCCGGCTCCCGGCCTCTCCCGATCTCATGAACGCCCCTTTGCCGGAGCAAGATCAAGGCCGGTCGACAGAAGTGGCCCACACTGACCGTGCCCAGCCGGCCATTGCCTCTTGTCATGCGCGGATCAGGAACAGGTGCTGGGCTTGTCGTTTGTGGTCCGTCGTCGCACGCGGATCGAACTTGGCGTGCCGCAGCGACCCTGGCCACAGGATCCGGCCCCGGGTGGACGCCCGCCCTGCGCCGGGCAGATCCACGGCACGGGGACCGGCCCGGTGGCGGTGCGATGACCCGGACGTCCTGGTTGTGCTCCGAGTTTCCCCAGTTCACCGGACATGCCACCGGCGCCCTCCCCGGAGACGTCGACCGATGCTGGCGGGCCTTCCTGCGAAGGTTCGACGTGGAGCACACCTTCCGCCTGCTCAAGCAGACCTGGCACGTCCTGACCGCACACGCTCAACCCCGGCTCGCCCGGCCACTTGCGCGCGACCTCCGTCGGCCGTGGGAACGGCCGGCTGAACCGAACAGACTCACCCCCGCCCGAGTCCGCCGGGGGTTTCGGAACCTCCGCGCGAAGACGGGCACTCCAGCCCGTGCACCCAAACCCACTGCCCGGGCCCCGGCCGCCCACCCGGCTCGAAGAACCGGAGACCCGCCACCCGATACGACGTCGGACGCGTCCTCGCCACAGGCGAGTCATACGCCCGACCCACACATCACAAGGTCGGCACCAAGCCTCGACGAATCGGATAGCCGGCAGGCTCAGGCGCTCCACCACTCATCGGTGCCACATCCGACCTCGTAGTGCCACCAGCCCTCTGTCTGCCCCTCTGCCAGAAGAGCCTTGATCCCGGCGAAGTCGGCGCCAGCCAGTGCCGTGAAGGCCACCATGGGAAAGTCCTCGCTGAAGACCTCGCCTCCGAGCTCGAACACTGAAAGGCGCTGACGCACCGCCTGCGGACTGCGTCCCAGGGGACCAGTGGGCACAGGCACCACACGGATCGTGCAGTTGCCCGACGCGCTGACGCGCCCGACAGCCCAGTGGAGGCCGTCGGCGTCGGTCTGGTATTCCACTACATCACCCTCAGCGACCCCATTCTGAAGAAACGGGATGTTCTGCACACACGCCGTGCCATCGCCGAGCGGCGTCGCCCACAGACCCTCGGTGTCCTGGGGGAACCATCCTTCGCGAGGGACGAACCGGAACCAGACCTTGATCTTCTCGACCACGTTCTCCATGACGGTCATCATGCGCCGACCGTTGAAAAGGCCTCGTACCGGGTCTGATCTGGAGATCAACCTCAGCCGTCACGGCACGGCCGGAGGCTAAAGGGCAAGCTGAGGTCGAGGCCCGCGTCGGCGAGACCGGCCAGCACCCCGGTCATCCAGGCCGCGCCCCCGGGGCCGCCCCCGCCGGGCACGAGAGTCGGGTCGTCGTTCACGCCACACCGCTGGGATCGCAAACGGGGACGAATCCCCGTGTCCTGCGGCGAGGCTGTCGGGCGTACCGGTGAATAGTCCCCGATACGCCTGGAGGTGATGTATCGAACGGCTGCTCGACCGCACGCCCTTCCGTGGCTCGCGGGGAGCGCCGGCGGCCGGGTGCGCGATCATTGGGTGTGGAGGGTCGACCGGCCGGCAGGGGAGAGAGCGTGGTGGGCGTGCAGGACACCGTGAGTGCCACCCTCGCGGGGCTGATCGCGGCCGCGCCGCAGGAGCAGAGCGGAGCCCTGTGGCGGCTGCGCGCGGCCGCGCGCCAGCTGGACGCCAACCTGGTGCGGCTCCAGCCCGCCGCGGAGGTCGCCGCGCACGCCGAGCCGGACCTCGACGTGCTGCTCCTCGTCGTCGAGGGGGGCGGCTTCCTCACCCTGGACGGCACGGCGTGGGACCTGGTGCCCGGCTCGCTCACGCTCCTGCCGCGCGGGGCCACCCGCGCGCTCCGGGCCGGCCCGGACGGCCTGGTCTACCTCACCGCGCACCGCAGGCGCCCCGGGATGAGCATCGGCCGGCCCCCCGGCTCCGAGCCCGACACGGAGAAGTGCCGGGTCCACCAGGTGTGCGGCCAGTGCCGCCGGCACGCGATAGAGGCCGACGCGCGCTACTGCAGCCGCTGCGGCGCTCCGCTGAACCCCTCCGCGGCAACCGGCTGAGGAGGGAATTCCCTTTTCCGCGTCACGGGTGCATGCGGGAGCCCTTGACGATTTTGTCCACCACATTGCGCGGCCCGTACACGGCCATGCCGACGAGGTCCAGCAGCTCGCGCGGCACGGCCCGCAGCGCGGCGCGGTTGTCCCGGTCGTTGCCGGTGGCGAAGAGGTCGGTGGTGAAGACCGACAGCGGCAGCCCTCGGGTCACGGCCCGCAGGTGGGAGGTGGTCAGGGCCTCCTTGGACGCCTGGAAGACGAGGACGGGCTGGCGGAACATGGGCAGGTAGCCGGTGCCGTCGGCGTCGGCATAGGGCTCACCGATGACCTCCGGGACCTGCCGGCCGATTCCGCTCACCAGAAAAGCGGTCGTGTTGAGGCGCTGCCACGTTTCGAGATCGTCGCGCAATACGACGGCGATCTTCGTCTCGAATCGAACGGGTTCACTGACGGTTTCCATATGCCGGATTCAACACCGGTGGTCCTTGGCGGGTCTTGTACGATCTTTGCATGGTTGACCAGCCGCAGATCCGGGCCTGGCGCCCGTCCCTGGCCGGAGTCGACGAGGTCTTCCACGCGCGCATGACCGACCACGTCTACCCCATGCACGCGCACGACTCCTGGACCCTGCTCATCGTCGACGACGGCATGGTCCGGTACGACCTGGACCGGCACGAGCACGGAGCCCTGGACCGGACGGTCACCCTGCTCCCCCCGCACGTCCCGCACAACGGACGCTCCGTCACCGCCGGAGGCTTCCGCAAGAGGGTCGTGTACCTGGACGCGACGCATCTGGGGGCCGGTCTCGTCGGCCTGGCGGTGGACAACCCCGTCCTGGAGGACACGGGACTGCGCCGGCGGATCCACCAGCTCCACGGCGTCCTCGAACGGCCCGGCGACGAGCTCGAGGCGGAGAGCCGGCTGGCGCTGGTGTCGGAACGCCTGCGCGACCACCTGCGGCGGAGCGTCGGGGAACGCGGCCCGGTCCGCGACGCGGGCACGGCAGACCTCCTGCGCGACCTCCTGGACGAGAGCTACGTCGAAGGCGTGAGCCTCCAGGAGGCCTCGCTGGCCCTGCACGCGCACCCGGCGCACCTGGTCCGCGTGTTCTCCGGGGCGTTCGGCATGGCCCCCCACCAGTACCTGACGAGCCGCCGCGTCGACCTGGCCCGCAAGCTCCTGCTGACGGGCATGCCGGTGCGCACCGTGGCCGCCGCGGCGGGCTTCTACGACCAGTCCCACTTCAACCGCCACTTCAAGCGCGTCCTCGGTACCAGCCCGGGCCGCTACGCCCGCAGCGGCCACCCCGGATCTCGGCCACGCTGAGCCGCGCCGCCGGCGTGGGCTTCGAGGGTGAATCCGGTCAGTCCCTTCCCCCGGTCCGGCAACTGGTCCGAGCTGCCGCCCGCCGCCGGCGCGGCCGTCATGGCCACCGGGATCGTCTCGGTCGCGATGCACCTCGCCGGGTACGAGGCCGCCTCGTTGGCGACCCTGGCGCTCGCCTGTCTGCTGTGGCTGGTGCTCGCCTGCGACTTCGGGAACCGGCTGTTCGGTGAGCGGGCACGCTTCCGCGCCGAGGCGGACACCCCGGCCGCGTTGACCGCCGTCGCGGCGACCACGGTCCTGGGCACCCGGCTGTCCCTGCTCGGCCTACAGTCCCTGGCCGCGGCCATGCTGCTGCTGGCCGTCGTGCTCTGGCCGCTCCTGCTCACCGCCGTCGTACGGCACTGGAGGCGCCGGATGCCGGGAGCGGTGTTCCTCGTCTGCGTCGCCACCCAGGGCCTCGCCGTCCTCGCCGCCACCCTGGCCGTCGCGACCGACGCCGACTGGCTCGCCGAGACGGCCCTGGCCGCCTTCTGCCTCGGCCTCCTGCTCTACCTGGAAGCTCTGCTCCGCTTCGACTTCAGCCACGTACTGGAGGGCGCCGGAGACCACTGGGTGGCGGGCGGCGCGCTCGCCATCTCCGCACTCGCCGGCTCGAAACTGACCGCCTCCACCGTGTGGACCGGCGCCGCGCACGAGGCGCTGCGCACCGCCACGCTCGTGACGCTGGCCCTGGCACTGGCCTGGTACGCGGTCCTGATGGCCGCCGAACTCCTCCACCGCAGGCCCGGCTACGACATCCGGCGCTGGGCCAGCGTCTTCCCGCTCGGGATGACCGCGGCCGCCTGCCTGTCCACCGCGCCGGCGGTGGAGATCGGCTGGTTGCGGCCGCTGGGCGAGGTGCTGCTGTGGATCGCGGTGGCCGCCTGGCTCTGGACGGCGGCGGCGTTCACCCGGGCCTGGACCCGGCCGGAGCAACCGCACCCGGCCGCCTGACGCCGCCGCCTCACCGCCCGGGCCGTCCCCGCCAGGGCCCCGGCCCCGCCCGGTCCGTCCCGTTCCGCTCCGTCAGAAGCTGTAGGCGGCGCCCAGGGAGGCGAACTTCTCGCCGCGCTCGCGCATCCGCCGCTCCGAGTACTCCACCAGCCACGGCTTCTCGGCGAGCTGGGCCGCCACCTCCTCGGCCACCGCACGGGCCCCCTCGGCCTCCCGGATGTCCAGGCGGTCCATCATCAGGTTGTCGTGCAGATAGCGGTACAGGACCAGATCGGACAGCCCGTGCGGGTTGAGGGCGGCGCGGATGGCCCGTTCCCGCCGGGCCGGCACGGCCGTGAAGCGCTCGTGGTCGCGGGGGAGGGGGCCCGGTACGCCGTAACCGGCGGAGCCGGTGAACTCGACGCGGACCCCGTTGAACCAGCCGACCCGGACGCCCTTGCGCAGGCAGAAGTTGAAGGCCTCCGCGAGCTTCTCGACGATCGGCTCCCCCCGGTCGTTCAGCGAGGTGTTGCACAGCATCGGTACCCCGGTCGCCCCGTGGAAGGCGGTCAGCAGGGCGTGGAGGGCCGGGTTCTGCTCCGCCGTCACCGACTGGACGCGGGCCGAGTGGTCCAGGTGCGCCACGGCCGGGATCCGGTCCCGCACGGCCCCGCGGATGGTGAAGGTCTCCAGCATGTACGGGGACGGCCGGCTGTTCTCGAACCAGTCCGCCAGGTGCTCCTCCAGCACCACCGGGGCCACCGGGCGCCACCACTGCCGTTCCTTGAGCCGGTTGAGCTCCTCCTTCGCCGCGTAGGTGGTGGGGTCGGCCAGCAGGCTGCGGTTGCCGAGAGCGCGCGGGCCGATCTCGGACCGGCCGTGGAACCAGACGACGGGTCCCGCGCGCAGGTCCCGCACCGCCGTGGCCAGGTCGGCTTCGCCGGCCGCGGCCACGAACGGGGCGTGTGCGGCGAGGACCTCGTCCAGGGCGGTGTCCGCCCCGCCGAGGTAGGGGGTGGGGAAGCGGAAGTCGAAGCGCCCGCCGGGGCTCTTCTTGCGGAACGCGGCCAGGGCCATGCCGATGGACTGCCCGTCGTCCCCGACGCAGGGCGGCGCCAGCAGCCGCCGGAAGCCGTAGGTGTCCATCAGGTGGCTGTTGGTCGGGCAGTTCAGCGCGTACCCGCCGGCCAGGGCCAGGGTCGTCTCCGCCGGGGCGAGCCCGTAACGCTCCAGCGCCTCCTCGACGTTGCGCTCCATGATCCGCACCGAGATCGCCTGGACCTCCTTCATGACGGCCCCCGCGAAGGACTCCTCGTCGGTGAACTGCGGGTCGCGCACCAGGGTGTCGGCGACCTGGCGGGCGATCTCGTCGAGCGCGGCGGCCGGGACGGTCATGGAGGTGATGTCGTCGAAGGCGTACCGCCCGAGGACGGCCTCCCGGTCGCAGCTGCCGTGGGCCTTGGTCGCCCCGGCCAGGGCCATGAGGGTGCCCTCGCGCTGGTGGAAACGGTCCTTGGCGGCTCCGTAGAGGGGGCCCGGTGACTGGACCGGGAAGACGCTCATCTCCCCGCCGCGCACGACGCAGCCGGTGAACCACTTGTCCGTGATCGCGCGCTCGACGACGAAGTCGGGGCCGCGGTCCACGGCGAACCCGAGGACGGTCCCGCCGTGGAAGACATCGCTGTCCAGCAGGACGGCACTGTGGAGGTGCGCGAGGCTGTGGTAGGCGAGCGCGGGGTGCTCGGCGCCCAGGTGGTAGTCGTCGACGGTGTCCAGCCCGGGCGTTCCCCAGATCTCCACCATGTCGGCCCGGGACAGTCCGTGCTCGGCGAGCCGGGCGTCCACGAACTCCTCGAGGTGGTCCTGGTCGAGGAAGGGGGTGCGGTGCTGCTTCTGGCCGCTGATCCGCTCGACCTCCCAGTGCGCCAGGAGGCTGACCCGCGGTCCCTCCTTGTGCCACAGGGAGAGGTTCGCGTCGTGGCGGTAGGTCACGTTCAGTACGCGTTGCAGGCCGACCGGGTTGACGTAGGCGGACAGGTAGTGGCCGTCCTTCATGGGCTCTCCATCGGGGTGGGCGGGAGCCGCCGGCCGGGCCGGCGCGTGCGGGCGAGGACCACGCCGTAGCCGCCGCCGGGGCTTTCGAAGGCCTCGCTCAGGGTCCAGCCGGAGGGTGCGAGGAGTTCTTCGAGTTCGGGCAGGGAGCAGTACAGGTAGTCGAAGTAGGGTCCGGCGAGGGCCCCGGAGCGGATGCGGATGCGCAGCTGGCCGGCCATCCGTCCGGCCCGCCGGTTCGCCTCGTGGTAGTCGGTGTGCACCCGGCCCGTGGAGGCGTACGGGTCCCGCCCGGTGGCCAGGAGCCGGGCCCCGGGGGCCGCCACCCGGGCGAACTCGGCGAGGGTGCTCGCGGCCCGGGCCCGGCCCCCGAGCAGGCCGAGGTTGGCCCCCAGCGCGAGGAGGGTGTCGAACGCGCCGTCCCCGCAGGGGAGTTGTTCGGCGTCGCCGAGCAGGGCGGGCAGCGCCCGCTCGCGGCACACCGCCACCGCGCCGGGGGAGGAGTCGACGGCGGTGACGTCCAGGCCCTCCCCCCGCAGGTGCAGGGCGTGCCGCCCGGCCCCGCAGCCGATGTCCAGTACGGCTCCCCGGGCGCGGGCGGTCAGCAGCCGCTCCCGTTCGGGCCAGTCGTCGAAGGGGGCGAAGTACTCGGCGGCGTCGCAGACCCCGACGAACCCGTCGGAGCGCTCGATGACCTCGAAGACCGCGCCGGGCTCCGCGCGGGTGGCCCAGCAGCGGCGCAGCAGGTGGCCGATGGCATCGCCCGCGACGGGTTCCGCGTGTGTGAGGGGGGCTTCCATGACGGTCCTCCGCGGACGGGATCAGGCGAAGGTGAGGGCGCCTTCGCGCGCGAGGCGACGGCACAGCAGGACCAGCGAGTCCGCGTCCAGGTCGGTCCCGAGCGTGCCGGGCGTGAAGGGCCCCTCCGTGGACGCCAGCGCGATGAGGGCCTTCTCGGTGTGGAGCGGGGTCCTCAGCTCGCGGCGCCCGAAGACGGTGTGCACCCGCTGCTCACCGCTGCGCACCCGCAGCCGCGCGGTGCGGCGCAGCGGGCTGGCCGCCGTGATGCCGTCTGCGGCGGCGAGGGCCGAGAAGCGGCCGGTCGCGAGGGTGCGGGGCGGCGGCAGGGCGGATTCCAGGTGCCGGTCGAGCAGGGCGCTCACGTCGGTGTCCGCGAGGGAGGCCGCGAACCGGGCGAGGGCGGGCCCGATCCGCTCCGCCATCTCCGGGGCGCCGCCCCGGGGCATCGGGATCGGTCCGCTCAGCCCGCTCTCCCCGCAGAACCGCTCGAAGGCCAGCTCCAGCAGACGCCGGGCGACGGCGTCGTACCGCGGGACGTTGAACTGGACGGTCTGGTGGACGGAGAGGCCGCCGTCACCGGAGGTCCTGGCCATGTGCGGGGTGCCTTCGGGGACGTAGAGCATGTCGCCGGGGTGCATGGTGAGGGTGCGCACGCCCGCGTCGGGGTCGTTCTCCCGTTCCCACAGGGAGGGGTGGATCTCCCAGTGCTTGGTGCCGTGCGTCTGCATGACGATGATGTCGTGCGGGTCCGCGTGCAGCGAGAAGGCCTGGGAGCTCGGCGGGGTCACGAAGAGGATCACCCCGCAGCGCAGGTGGGTCTCGTCCTCGAACTGACGGCACATCGCGCGCAGCGCGGGGACGTACTGGTCCACCTGGTTGAGCGTCAGGGAGGCCCCGGCGGCCAGGTGCTGGGCGACCTTGACGGGATCGGGGGAGCCCTCGGAGGCGAGCGTCATGATGCGCCGCACGTCGGCGGTGCTGCCGACGCTGCGCGTCCTGGGCTGCTCGCCCACGCTCATGTACGTGGAGGGGGGCAGGTTGCGGCCCATGCTGCACACCCAGAGCTGGGAGACGCGCAGGGTGCGCGAGTCGATGAGCTCGTCGATGTCCTCGATGCCGAGCAGGCCGGAGATGTCGGCCACGCCGGTCCGGTGGAGGGGGCGCCGGCCCCAGGAGTCGCCGATCGTGCGCACCAGTTCGGCGGCGACTTTGGTGCCGGGCGGGTAGCCCATCGGGCCCAGGACCGCGTCGTCCGACGGTGCGTCGACGGTTTCGAAGTCTGTCTCTGCGAGTGGCTGCTGCACGGCCCCTTCTTCCACTTCTTCCACGGGTCGGCCCGGTTCCGGAAGGACTGCGGGGGCGTGCCCGGCGCGCCGCTGCGGGCCGGGCACGCGCAGGGGTGCGGTGGCCCCGGGGGGCCACCGCACCGTCCGTCACTCGTCGGTGTAGGACGCCGACTCGTGCGCGATCGTCGTCGGTACGGCCTCGTCGAACAGGTCCTCCGACGCCTCGATGGCGTTCTCGGTGTTCATGACGTTTCCTCCCTCGATATATGTCGCGAAGCGGATCGAAATAACGTGTCACTTCGCATCGGGATGCCCCCTGCCGGACCGCGGATGAGCACGCCCGTCGGGTGGCTCGACACTTCGAACGTAACAACGGCATGTCTGCGGGGTCAATGGCCAAATCCCTTGGGAGCTCCTTTCGGACATCCGCGGAGATGATCGGTCGAACCCGGGCGCGAGGTGGGTGCAAGAGAATTCAACAAACGTGGTTTCCGTTCCTTCACGGCTTCTCCCCGCAGGCTCCCCCGGCTGTCCGGACCATCGGTCTAGAGTGTCATGCCGCATATATGCGGTTTCATATAAAATGACCTGCTTGCCCAGATATTTTGCCCATATCTTTCCGCTGCCTCCCCCGGCTAGGCTGCCCCGGTCGCGGCCGCCCGGCCGAGCGGGCGATCCACCGGAGGAGCGGAGGCGAGACACCCAGATGACCATTCACGTTTTCGCAGGGCCCACCCTCGAAACAAAGGAAATCCTGGGAGAAATTGATGACTGTATTGTGCACCCACCGATTCGCCATGGTGATCTGTTTTCCTGCGGTGTGCGACCGGAAGATTTCGTGCTCATTATCGACGGGCTCTACCACGGGCATGAGCCGATTCGGCACAAGGAAATACTGCACGCCATGAGGAACGGCACGGTCGTGATCGGCGCCGCCAGTATGGGCGCATTGCGGGCGGCCGAACTGCATTCCTATGGAATGCGGGGGGTGGGGCGCGTATTCGAGATGTACCGCACCGGTGAGATCGACGCCGACGACGAAGTGGCCGTGTCCCACACCGAGCACCCGGACGGCAGCGCCCTCAGCGAGGCCCTCGTCAACATGCGGCACGCCCTGCGCCTGGCCGGCCGGGAGGGCCTGGTCGACGCCCCGCAGGCGGCGGCGCTCCTGGAGACGGCGCGCGCGCTCCCCTACCCGCGACGGTCCTGGCGGGCCGTATCGCGCGAACTGGCTGCGCGGGGCGGCTCCCCCCGGGACGACGGCGGCCTGGCGGCGGCGGCCGAACGGGTCGGCCGGCTGGCCCGCGAGCGCCCCGAGGAGGTCTCGCTCAAACGCCAGGACGCCCGCGAAGCACTGTGCCGGGTACGTGAGCTGCGCGGATCCCACCCACGGCCGGCGGCCACGGCGGGCCTGTGGACCGCCGACTGGGAAACCGCCTACCTGCACCGCTGGCAGAACCGGTTCACCGGCGAGCGCACGGCCGGCGGTCTGGTGAGCCTCGCGGCCCGCTTCGACTACCAGCGGCTCTTCGGCGCCGACCAGCGCGCGCGCTGGCGCACCCACGTCCTGGCCACCGTCTCGGGCCGCCCACCCGGTACGCCCGCGCGCCTGCTGGAGGACGGGGCGCTGCGCGCCGCCGCCGGACAGGGCCTGGACGCACGGTTGCTGAATGCGGACCGGATTCACGCCTGGGTTCCGGAACGGGAACAAGAAGCAATCGGCGAACGGGAAACCGCCCTGACCCTGCTCATTCGCTCGGCCCGTCTGACGGCCGACCTCCAGAACCCCGTCACCGCGCGTCTGCTCCTTCCGGAACCGGCGGTCCACCACGCCGAGATCGCCGCAAGTCTGGCGACCAACCAGGCAGTTGCCCGATCTGGATATTCCAAGAACACGGACCAGTTGAAGAAAGCGGTACTCCGCGAACATCTCGCAGATGCGTGGGACATGCAGCCGGATTGCGATACGGAAGCACTCGACGCGGCCGCCCGGGACCGCGGATTCACGTCCGCACACGAGGCGGAAGAAGCCCTGCGGCCCTTCTTCCTGAGGCGCCACCAGGAAAACCGGGAGAGCCTCCCGGCGCGGGGAGCGGCCTCGTGAACCCCCTTTCCCCGACCGCCCCGACCGGGCTCAAGGTCTTCACCGCGGGGACCCACCGCGTCCGCCCGCCCGCCCACACCTGGGACCTGATCCGACCCCGCCTCCCGGAGTACGGGATCACCCGGATCGCCGACGTGACCGGCCTGGACGTCATCGGCATCCCCGTCGCCGTCGCCGTCCGCCCCCTCTCGCGCAGCCTGTCCGTGGCCCAGGGCAAGGGGCACACCCCCCTCCTCGCCCGCATCTCGGCCGCCATGGAGGCGATCGAGATGTGGCACGCCGAATTCGCCGGGCCGCCCCCGGTCCACCGCCGGACCCCCGCGTCCGACCTGCGACTGCCCTACGCACTGGGCCTGCTGGACCAGCACGAAGGCAGCCTGCTGCACGACGGCACCCCACTGGACTGGGTCACCGCCACCGGCACGCTCAGCGGCATCCGCGTCCCCGTCCCGCGCGACGCCGTCCGGCTGCGCAGCTCGCTGCCGGGCCGCTGGCGGCCCCCGGGGCTCAGGGTCACCAGCAACGGCCTGGCCTCGGGCAACACCGTCGAGGAAGCCGCGCTGCACGCCGCGTACGAGGTGATGGAACGTGACGCCCTCAGCTCCCTGACCGCCGCTCCCGGGGACCCCCGGGTCCCCTTCCGCGCCGAGACCGTCGACGACCCCCTGTGCACCGGCCTGATCGAACGCATCACGGGCAGCGGGGTCTTCCTCGACCTGGCGTACGTCCCCAACCGCTGGGGCCTCCCCTGCTACGCGGCCTTCGTCTGGAGCGAGGACTTCGCCCTGCTCACCGCCGGATCAGGCGCCCACTCCTCGCCCGGCATCGCCCTGGCCCGGGCCATCACGGAGGCGGTGCAGAGCCGCCTCACCCTCATCAACGGCACCCGCGACGACGTCACCGCCGTCTACGCGCACGTGCGGCGCGGCGCCACCGCCCGGCCCCGGCGCGACCCCGCGGCCCGCGCCCACCACGAACTGCCCGCCGCGCGGGCGCCGCAGTTCGACGACGTCCGCGTCGAACTGCGCTGGGCCTGCGAGCGGCTGGCCGCAGCCGGGGGACACGAACCCCTGGCCGTGGACCTCAGCACCAGCGGGGACTTCTCCGTCGTCAAACTGATCGCCCCCGGCCTGCACAACGGCACCCGCCACGCCGTCCCCCGCCCCGACCACCCCGGCCCGGCCGCCGGATAGCACCCGGCCACGGCCGCCCGGCCACGTACCCGGTCCCGCCCCCAGTCCCGTCCCCAGCCCCGTACCCGCACCGCAGGAGCCCGATGACGACCGCCGAAACCGCCGAGGCAACCGGCACGGCCTGGCGCACGCCCTACATCCGCTACGTGACCGGCCGCGGCATCTCCACCGCCGGAACCAGCCTGGTCAACGTGGTGCTCGCCTTCGCCGTACTGAGCACCGGCGGCGACGGTTTCTCCGTCGGCCTGGTGCTCGGCTGCACGGTGACCGCCCAGACCCTGCTCCTGCCCCTGGGCGGCGTCCTCGCCGACCGGCTCCCGCGGCGCACCCTCGTCGTCACCGGGAACGCCCTGCTCGCCGTGGTCCAGGGCCTGATGGGCGCCGTACTGCTGGCCGGCCCGCCGGATCCCGCCCTGTGGATGTTCCTCGCGGCCGCCGCCGTCACCGGCGCCACGGCCGCCGCCGTGCAGCCCGCCTTCCAGGGGCTCATCGTCCAGCTCGTACCCGCCCGGGCCCTGCAGAGCGCGAACGCCGCGCTGCGCCTCGTGCTCAACCTCGCCCGGATCGCCGTACCCGGCCTCGGCTCCCTGCTCGGCGCCGCCTTCGGCTTCGGCCCCGTCCTGCTCACCGCCGCGGGTGCCTTCGCCGTCTGCGCCCTCGTCCTCGCCGGCCTGCGCACCGGGGACTCCGGGGGACCGGGGCGGTCCGGCGGCTTCTACGCGGGCGCCCGCGAGGGCTGGGCCGCCTTCCGCAGCCGGCCGTGGATGTGGGGCTACGCCCTCTCCGGGACGCTCGCGGTGCCGCTGTGGATGGCCGGATACCAACTGCTCGGCCCCCTCGTCCTGTCCGGCCGGCCGGCCGGGGCGCAGCACTGGGGCTGGGCGGTCTCGGCGTTCTCCGCCGGGATGGTGCTGGGCTCGCTGATCGCCCTCCAGTGGAAACCCCGCCGCGTGATGCTCGCCTGCGTGCTCGTCCAGCTGGTCTGGCCGCTGCCGCTGGCGGCCCTCGCGTACGGCGCCGACCTCATCAGCCTGCTCGCCGCGATGCTGGTCAGCGGAGCCAGCCTGGAACTGGCCGTCGTCTTCTTCGAGACCGCCAAGCAGCAGCACGTGCCGGAGGCCCTCATCGGCCGCGTGACCTCACTGACGATGCTCGGCGAGACGGCCCTGGTCCCCCTCGCCTACCTGCTGGCGGGCGGTGCGGCGGACCGGGCGGGCTCGACCACCATGATGTGGATCTGCTGCCTGGGGATCCTCGTCGCGACGGTGGTCCTGCTCGCCGTGCCCGGGGTGCGCGGCCTCACCTCCGTGCGGCCGGCGCCCGGGGAACGCGGCTGACCCGTCGCCGTCGGCGTCGCCGTCGGCCCGCCCGCGCCTCAGGCGCCCGGGTGCACCCCGCGCAGGGTGGCGAGGTCCGGCCCGGGGAAGCGGGTTCCGGTGATCGCGTCGGGCACCGGACTGCCCGCGACGAGGCGGAAGGGGACGTGCCCCGCCCACGCCTCGACGCCGTCGTCCTTGGGCTCGTCGCGGGCGAACCCGGCGCGCACCTTGACGGAGAACTCCTCGATGGGCAGCGAGAGCACCGCGGTGTGGACGGCCTCGTCCGGACCGGCCGGCCGGGCCGCGTTCGGACCGGTCAGCCGCCCCGGGACGATGCCCTCCACGATCCGGTTCAGCAGCTCGGTCCGCTCCCGCACGTCCTCGATCACCGTGGCCCGTCCGTACAGCATCACGCAGCGGTAGGAACCCGAGTGGTGGGAGGAGGCCCGCCCCAGGATCAGTCCGTCCAGCAGGGTCACGGTGACGCACACCTCGATCCCGGACCCCATCGAAGCCATGGCCCGCCCGTGCGCCGAACCGTGCAGCAGCAGCCGGTCCCCGTCGCGTGCGTGCAGGGTGGGGATCACGACGGGGCCGTCGTCCGTGGTGAATCCGACGTGGGCGACCAGCGCCTCGTCCAGGATCGCGTACGCCGCCTCGCGGTCGTGGGTGACCCGCTCCGGGTAGCGCCGCCCGGTGGTCCGCTCCGTAGGTGCCATGGGGGAAACCTACGGCCGCCTCCCGGGGGCCACCGCCCGGGGCGTCCAGGAGGAGTAACGGCGGGCGGCCCCGGGAGCGTTCCCCCGGGTCAGCCGCCCTGGCCGGCGCTGCCGATCGGGCCGACCTTCACCGAGGAGCCGGAGCCGTCCGTGACGGGCAGCGTGGCCGCGCCCGGCCAGGCGAGGGTGACGGACTTCGTCTCGCCGGGCGGCGTCACGACCAGCCCCGTGATGCGCACGCCGGAGCCGCCCGAGGTGTTCAGCGGGTAGGTGATGCCGAAGGACACCGACGTGGCCTTCATCAGCGTGGTGGAGCCGGCCTTCTGGCCGGTGCGCTGCGCGGACAGCGAACCGGCGCTGGTCTTCAGGTCGACGCCCGCGTACTCGGCCAGCACGCAGTCCCCGCTGCCGTGGTTCTTCAGCGTCACCGCGACGGTTCCCTCGGCGTCGCCGCCGACGGTGCTGTCCATGGCCGTGATCGTCAGGTCGTCGGTGCGGCACTTGCCGGTCTTGCCGCTCCCGGCGGCCCCGGTCCCGGCCGCCGCGCCCTTCCCGTCGGAACCCGCACCGCCGGTGGCCTTCCCGCCGCTCTGGTCCGCCCCGGCGGAGGCCGCGGCTGACGAGGACGAGGACGGAGACGACGACGCAGCGGTGGCCGGGGACGACGGAACGCTCTGCGCCGCACCGTCATCGCCGTTCTGACAGGCCGTGAGGGATAAACCGGCGGCAACGGCCAGGGCGGCGAAGGACAGCTTGTGAACGCGCATCGTTTTCATCCTCGGGGTCGGTCGGCGGGGCCGGGCGCCCGGTACGGGGCCGGCGCGAGCGGGTGTTCGTGATCATCAAGAGGTGCCCGGCCCGGTGAACCGTTCCGCCCGGCGGCCCCCTCATACATTCCTGTTACACGCACGCCCGCACTGGGACACACCCGTGACGCGGCGGATCTTGACCGCCGCCGGGGGCCGGGACCGTGCGCGACGCCGCGAACGGGCGGTACTAGGCTTCCCGCCATGGACGGACGGGGGGCCGGGACGCCCTGGCACGTGTGGGAAGGCGTACCGGCGGGCCGGGAGGAGATACCGGGCCTGCTGCGCCGGCTGGTGACCCCCGGGCAAGCCGGGCCCGCCTGGGAGCGGTTGGAGCAGAAGCTGGGCTGGCAGGACACGGCCCCCCACTTCGCACCCACCGCGGCCCGGCTCTTCACCCTGCTGCCGGAGCTCGACGTGCTGCGGCGTGCAGAGGTGCTCGACTTCCTGGCACGGCGCGGACACGGCGCCTGCCGCAGCTCCGCGGGCGTGCACCGGCCGGCCTTCACCGTGTTCACGCACGGCTGGCCCCCCGTGCTCCCGCTGCTCACCGACGGGGCGGCCGCCGTACGGACCGGCGCCGCGCGGCTCCTGCGCGCGGTCCGCTGCGCCGACCCGCAGGCCCTCGACGCGCTGCGCCGGCAGGCCGCCGTGGAGGAGGATCCGACGGCGCTGGCCGCGCACCTGCTCGCGGTCGGCAGGCTCGTACGGCTCCCCGGCGCCGGGTACGGCCCCGGGGCCGAGCGATGGTTCAGGCCCTGGATGGAGCACGAGGACCCGCTCGTACGGCTGGCGGCCGCCAAGGGCGTGCTCCGGGCCGGACGTCCCGCGGGCCCGGCCGGCCCCGACGGTCCGCCGGACGCGCGCCGCGCCGCCGGGGCGGGCCGCACCGTCGCCGCGGCGTTCGCCGAGCGCGGGAGCGACGCGCTGCCGGACGTACCGTGGTGGCCGGGCGGCCATGCGGTGGCCCGGCGCTTCGCACGCCTGCTGGCCCCCCACCCGCAGGAGGCGGCGGCGCTGGTGGAGGCACTGGCCCACCACCCCCGGGCCGAGCTGCGGGAGGCCGCCCTGGTGACGGCGGACGCCCGGCTGCGGTACTGGCGCGATCCGGCGCCGCGGCTGTGGGACACGCTCGCCGCGGCCCTGGACGACGAGACGCTGGCTCCGGCGGCACTGACGGCCTTCGCCCGGTCGGGGACGCGGGCGACCCCGTACGCGGACCGGCTGGTCGACTACGTCCGCCGCCGCGGGGACGACGGCCGCTCCCCGTACGCCGCCCACGCGGTCATGGCGTTGACCGGGGCGGGCGACGACCGGGCGGCGGCCTGGTACGGGGCGCGCTGCGGCGACTACGGACTGCGGGGGGAGGCGGCGGCGCCCGAACGCTGGGCCCCGGCCCTGCTCCCGGGCCTGCGCGAGCTGCTCGTCGCCGGGGCAGGGACCGCCGGGACCGGGACCGGGGGCCGGGCGGAGGCGTTGCGGATCCTGGCGCGGTGGGGACCGGCCGCCGCCCCCGCCGTACCCGAGCTGACCGCCCTGCTGGACACCCCGGTGGCCCGCCCGGCCGCCGAGGCACTGGGCCGGATCGGCGCGGCGGCCGCGCCCGCGGCCCGTTCGCTGGCCGCGCTGGCCCTCGGGGACCGCAAGCCGACGGGGCACGGAGCCCTCCCCTGGCGGGGCGCCCAGACCGCCGCCTGGGCGTACTGGCGGGCCACGGGAGACCCGGAACCGGCCCTGCGGGTGTGCGGAGCGGCCGTCCGGGCCGGCCCGGGGCGCCCCGTGCTGCGCTACCTCGCCGACCTGGGGCCGCTGGCGGCCCCGTACGCCGATGCCGTACGGCCGCTGCTGAGCGCCCCGGGCGAATGGAGCCGGGTCGGCGCCGCGTCCGCCTGGTGGCGGATCACCGGCGACGCGCCCCCGGCCCTGGCGGCCCTGCTGCCGGAGCTGGCACCGCTGGCGGAGCACCACGTACCGCCGCTGGTGCTGCGGACCGTACGGGAACTGGGCGCGATCGGCCGCCCCGCGGCGGCGGCCCTGCCCGCGCTGCGCGCGGTGACGGCCTCGCGCCGCCGCTACGGCGGGGACGTCGTGCGGGACGAGGAACTGTGCGCCGCCGCCCGGCAGGCACTGCGCCGCATTGACGCGCCACTCGCGCCGGACCGGACGGGGGGTCAGGTGGAGAGAGTGGCCAGGGGGTCGAGGCCGTAGGTGCGGGCGTAGCCGTTCTCGGTCCCGACGAGGAGGTCGACGATCTCGAAATAGCGGTCCCAGAAGGGGGTTTCGCGCAGCGCGTCGATGAGGAGCCGGTAGGCGCCGTGGTCGTCGGCCTCCCACATCCAGACGTCGGTGACGCGGGTCGAGTAGAACTCGGTGTCGAAGAAGCGCGACCGGACGCCGGTGGTCTTGGCCTTGATCGCGGGGACGACCCGGGTGGCGAAGGCGTCGGCCCGCTCGTGCGGGGTCATGGCGAGCCATTCGGGGGTGGTCTTGATGAGCATGAACGCGGTGACGGGCGGTGCGGTCTGCACGTCGGACATGAAGGTGGCCTCTCGGGTGCGGGTGCTGGTGCTGGCGCTGGTGAGGTCGGGCATCGTCAGGAGAGGACGGCCGGCTTGAGGGTCCGGGCGCACCACTGTTCGAAGGTGGTGGGGCAGGAGTGGTCGGGGGTGCGGACGACGCCCGCGTCCAGACCCTCGTCCTTGGCCCGCTTCATGTCGACGACGCCCTGGGCGAACGCCGCGTCGAGGCCGTAGCCGAGGAGGGTGGCGTACAGCTCGTCGAACGGCCGGCGCTCGTAGCGGACCGGACGGCCCAGCTGCTCGCTGATGACGCGGGCCACGTCATCGGGGGAGAGGTCCTGCGGCCCGAGGACCGGGACGCTGCCCGTGCCGCTCCACGAGCGCTCCAGCAGGAGGCCGGCGGCGACGGCCGCGATGTCGGCGACGGCGACGAAGGGAGCCTTGCGGCCCGCGTCGACGACGTCCGTGAACACGCCCCGCTCGCGGATCGAGGCGGCCTCCTCCAGGAGGTTCTCGAAGAAGGACCCGTTGGCCAGGGCGCGGTAGGCGACGCCGGTCCCCGCGATGAGGTCGTCCATCGCGAGGGAGGCGGTGACGAGGCCGGCCCGGTCGGCGACCGCGGTGCCGCGGCCCAGCGCGGAGACGCCGACGACGTGGCCGACGCCGTGCGCGCCGAGGGCCTCGGCGGCGGGCCGGGTGAATCCGCAGAAGCCTTCATCCGGGGTCAGGGAGGAGTCCGGGGGGACCAGCCAGAAGACGGCGTCGGCGCCCTCGAAGGCCCGGCCGACGACCTCCGGGTCGCCGTGCGAGCCGACGACGACCTCGACGCGCTCGCGCACCGGGGCGGGGAGCCGGGCGGGGTCGCGGACGACCACGCGCAGTGCCTCGCCGTGGGGGGACTCCAGGAGCAGGGGCAGGAGCCGGCTGCCGATGTTCCCGGTGGGGGCAGTGATGACGATCATGAAAACCTCGTGTGTCGTGCCGGATCGGTACGTCCCTCATCCTGCGGAGCCCGAATTGTTGCCACAATGGGAACTTCAGCACGCAATCATTGCCCAGAATGGAATAACGCCCATGAGCAGCAGCTCAGAGCCGGTCATCGACGCCCATCTCGCCGTCGCGCTCGACGCCCTGCTGGCCGAGCAGAGCGTCACCCGGGCCGCCGCCCGCCTCCACACGTCCCCCGCCGCCATGAGCCGGACCCTCGCCCGGCTGCGCCGTGTCCTCCAGGACCCCTTGCTGGTGCGCGCCGGCCAGCGGATGGTGCCGACCCCCCGCGCCCAGAGCCTGCGCGAAGAGGCCGCCGCGGTGGTGCGCGGCCTGGAGACGCTGCTCTCTCCCGGCGGCGGTGTGGATCCGGCCACCCTGCGCGCCACCTTCACCCTCCAGGCGGCCGACCTGGTGGGCGCGGCGCTGGCCCCCGGGCTGCTGGGACTGGCCCGCAGGGAGGCGCCGGGGGTGTCGCTGCGGTTCCGGGCCGAGGAGCTGGAGGCGGGACCGGCCCTGCGGGAGGGCCGCATCGACCTGGAGGCCGGGTCCATCGACCACGCCGATCCCGAGACCCGCGTCGAGGAGCTCGTCACCCTGCGGATGGCGGCGGCGGTCCGGCCCGGCCATCCGCTCGCCGAAGGGACGCTGACCCCCGAGCGGCTCGCCGCCGCCGACCACGTCGTCGTGAGCCGCCGCGGCCGCTTCACCGGCCCGCTGGACACCGCCCTCGCCGCACACGGCCTGGTCAGACGGGTCACGGTCGTCCTCCCCGGCCACCTGGCCGCGATGGCCCTCGCCGCCCGCAGCGATGCCGTCTGCCTCGTCCCCACCGTGCCCGGCGCCGCCGTCCCCTCCCCGCTGACCGACGTCGCCACCCAATTCGGCCTGCGCCTACTCGACATCCCGCTGCCGCTGCCGCCGCTGACCATCGGCATGGCCTGGCACCCCCGCCACGCGGCCGACGCGGGACACCGCTGGCTCCGCGACGCCGTCCGGCGGACCCTGCGCACCCCCGGCCCGCCGGCGGCGTGACCCCGGCGCCGCCGCCGACGGGACAGAGTGTTCGAGCTGGCTGAAACGTCGCTGGATCAAACCCCAAACACCGTACGGGCCAAGGTCACCGCATCGAGGTAATGCCACCGGATCTCAGCGGAAGATCGTCCGCACCCGCCGTACTGTGCTCGTGGATCTGGAGGGATTGCCCGGATTATCCGACCTCTTTGTTTTCTTCTTTTCCGGTGACGTGCGCACGCGCCGCCCACCGCCCGTACGAAGGAGAGCCCGCCCGATGACCGTGGACACCAGCCCCGAGGCGCAGTTGGAGCCGACGGACCCGGCCCGGCACACCAGCTTGGGCACGGCGGCGGCCCGCAACCTCGCCACCACGACCAAGTCCGCGCCGCAGATGCAGGAGATCACCTCCCGGTGGCTGCTGCGGGTGCTCCCGTGGGTGGAGACCAAGGGCGGTACCTACCGGGTGAACCGGCGGCTGACCTACACCGTCGGCGACGGGCGCATCGAATTCGTACAGGACGGCGCCCAGGTCCGGGTGATCCCCCGCGAGCTCGGCGAACTCGCCCTGCTCCGCGACTTCGACGACGTGGACGTCCTCACCGCGCTCGCCGGCCGGTGCGTCCAGCACGACTTCCGTGCCGGTGAGGTCCTGGTGCAGCGCGGCGCTCCCGCCGACCGGATCCACCTGATCGCCCACGGCCGGATCAGCCAGACCTCCGTCGGCAGCTACGGCGACGAACTCGCCCTCGCCGTCCTCGCCGACGGCGACCACTTCGGGGAGGGCGCCCTCCTGGACGACGGCTCCACCTGGGAGTTCACGGCCACCTCCGAGACCTCGGGCACCCTGCTCACCCTCTCCCGCGCCGACTTCGCGTCCGTGCTCTCCTCCGCGCCCGGGCTGCAGGCCCACCTCAGGCACTTCAGCACGCTCCCGCTGCAACGGCAGAACCGGCACGGCGAGGCCGAGATCGCCATGTCGGCGGGCCACACCGGGGAAGCGGAACTGCCCGGCACCTTCGTCGACTACGAGGCCAACCCGCGCGAGTACGAACTCTCCCTCGCCCAGACCATCCTGCGGGTGCACTCGCGGGTCGGCGACCTCTACAACGACCCGATGAACCAGACCGAGGAACAACTCCGGCTGACCATCGAGGCGCTGCGCGAGCGCCAAGAGTACGAGCTCGTCAACAACCGCGAGTTCGGCCTGCTCCACAACGCCGCCTTCAAGCAGCGCATCCAGACCCACTCCGGCCCGCCCACCCCGGACGACCTCGACGAACTGCTCTGCCGCCGCCGCGGATCCAAGTTCTTCCTGGCCCACCCGAAGGCCATCGCGGCCATGGGGCGCGAGTTCAACGCCCGGGGCCTCTACCCGGACCACGTCGACCTCGGCGGACAGCAGGTGCCGGCCTGGCGCGGGGTGCCGATCCTGCCGTGCGGCAAGATTCCGATCACCAAGGAGAACACCACCTCCATCCTCGTGATGCGCACCGGCGAGGACAACCAGGGAGTCATCGGCCTGCGTCAGACCGGCCTGCCGGAAGAGTACGAACCGGGCCTGTCGGTGCGCTTCATGGGGATCGACGAGCGGTCGATCATCTCCTACCTGGTCACCACCTACTTCTCCGCCGCCGTCCTCGTGCCCGACGCGCTCGGCGTGCTGGAGAACGTACAGATCGCCCGCAGGCGCGACTAGGCCGTCTCTTCCGGATCTTGCCTGACCCGCGCCGCCCGCTTGACCGGCAAGATCCGAAAGAGACGACCTAGGCCCTGCCACTCACTCCCGCCACACCCCCGCCCGCCCCGCGTGCCCGGCCCGCCGGGAGCCCGCACCGGACGCCGCGGCCCCGCCCGTCCGCATCCCGCACGGGCCGCCCGGCCGGGGCCCCGAGGACGTCCCCGTGCGACCGGGAGCCCCCGGGCCGCCCGGCGCGCGGAGCCGGGCGGCCCGACGGAAGAAACGACCCGGCGGCACCGATACGACCGGCGGCCGGGACGCGACACGAGGACCGGACCGTCCCACCACCCCACCAAGGAGCCACGGATGCCCGACCCCGGGCCTTCCCCCCTGCAATCGAGCCTGCCCGGCGCCGCGGCGCGCTTCGGGGCCCACGGTCACGGCCGCGGCGCCGAGGCCCTCGACGCCGTCCGGGCCGCCCCGGGCGACCTCCCCCCGGAGCCCGCGGCGCCCTCCTACTCCCTCCCGTCCACGGGAACCGTCCCCGCGCCCCGCCCCGTACCGCCCCCCGACGCCGCCCCGGCCGCGGAAGGAACCCTCCCCGGGGGCGCCGCCGCGGCGGGTACGGCCGCTCCCGCCCTGGAGCGGCTCCTGCGCGGCCCCAGCGGCCTGGGCACGACCGGACTCCGGTTCGCCCGCGGCGCGCAGCCGCCGCCGGAGCCCGCCACCGCGCAGGCCGACGCACCGCCGGGCCGCCCGGTGCCCGGGCTCTACCACCACCCCGTGCCGGAGCCCGACCCCGTACGGGTGGAGGAGCTCGGCCGGCGGATCAAGGCGTGGGCGGTGGACGAGGTCGAGCTGTTCCCCCCGGACTGGGAGGACCAGTTCGACGGGTTCTCGCTGGGCCGGTACATGGTCGCCTGCCATCCGGACGCCCCGACCGTCGACCACCTGATGATCGCCACCCGGCTGATGGCCGCCGAGAACGTCCTCGACGACGTCTACTGCGAGGACCACGGCGGATCGCCCGTCGGTCTCGGCGGACGGCTGCTGCTGGCCCACACCGCTCTCGACCCCCTCCACACGACGGCGGAGTACCACCCGCTCTGGGAGCGGTCGCTTGAGGCGGACGCGCCGCGGCGCGCCTACCGCTCGGCCATGGAGTACTTCGTCCGGGAGGCCACGGCCTCCCAGGCCGACCGCTACCGGCACGACATGGCCCGGCTGCACCTGGGGTACCTGGCCGAGGCGGCCTGGTCCGAAACGGACCACGTCCCGGAGGTGTGGGAGTACCTGGCGATGCGGCAGTTCAACAACTTCCGCCCCTGCCCCACCATCACCGACACGATCGGCGGCTACGAGCTCCCGGCGGACCTGCACGCCCAGCCCGCCATGCAACGGGTCATCGCGCTCGCCGGGAACGCCACCACCATCGTCAACGACCTGTACTCCTACACCAAGGAGCTCGACAGCCCCGGCCGTCACCTGAACCTCCCCGTGGTGATCGCCGAACGGGAGGACCTCTCCGTTCGCGACGCCTACCTGAAGGCGGTCGAGGTCCACAACGACCTCATGCACGCCTTCGAGGCCGCGGCCGCCGAACTCGCGGCCGCCTGCCCCGTCCCGAACGTGCTGCGCTTCCTGAAGGGCGTGGCCGCGTGGGTCGACGGCAACCACCACTGGCACCGAACCAACACCTACCGCTACAGCCTGCCCGACTTCTGGTAAGGACGGATATCTCTGTGACCAGCACTGAACTGACCATGAACCACACGGCCTCCGCGTTCATCCCCGCCCCGGCCACGCCCTACCAGGGCGACATCGCCCGGTACTGGGACCACGAGGCCCGACCGGTGAACCTGCGCCTCGGCGACGTGGACGGCCTCTACCACCACCACTACGGGATCGGCGACGTCGACCACGCGGCCCTCGGCAACACCGCCGACAGCGGTTACCCGGAGCGGCTGATCGCCGAGCTCCACCGCCTGGAGTCGGCGCAGGCGGAGGTCCTCCTGAACCACCTCGGCGACATCGGCCCGGGCGACACCCTCGTGGACGCCGGCTGCGGCCGCGGCGGCTCCATGGTGATGGCCCACCAGCGCTTCGGCTGCAAGGTCGAGGGCGTCACGCTCTCGGCCAAGCAGGCGGAGTTCGCGAACGGGCGCGCCGGGGAACTGGGCATCGGGGACTCGGTCCGGGCCCGCGTCTGCAACATGCTCAGCACCCCCTTCGAGACGGGCTCGGCCGCCGCCTCGTGGAACAACGAGTCGAGCATGTACGTCGACCTGCACGACCTCTTCGCCGAGCACTCCCGGGTGCTGGAGGTCGGCGGCCGCTACGTGACCATCACCGGCTGCTGGAACCCCCGCTACGGCCAGCCCTCCAAGTGGGTCTCGCAGATCAACGCGCACTTCGAGTGCAACATCCACTCCCGCCGGGAGTACATGCGGGCGATGGCCGACAACCGTCTCGTCCCGCAGGCCGTCATCGACCTGACCCCCGAGACCCTCCCGTACTGGGAGCTCCGGGCCACGTCCTCCCTGGTCACCGGGATCGAGGAGGCGTTCATCGAGTCCTACAAGGACGGCTCGTTCCAGTACGTCCTGATCGCCGCCGACCGGGTCTGACCCGAAGCGCCCCGCACGTCCCGGCCGGGCCCGTCCACCACGGGCCCGGCCGCCGCCGTGCGCCGGCGGGGTCGTCAGGCGATGGGCGGCGCGGGGTCGATGCTGAAGACGGTGTCGGCGCCGGTGACCTTCAGCAGCTGGACGACCTGGTGGGTGGGGGCCGCGAGGTAGAGGGTGCGGCCGTCGGCGGCGGCTTCGGTCCGGGCGGTGAGGAGCGCGTTCAGGCCGGAGGAATCGCAGAAGGTGAGGTGCTGCAGGTCCACGACGACGTCGGCGCCCCGCGCGAGGGCCCGGCGCAGGGTGTGCTGGAGGCTCGGGGCGCGGGAGATGTCCATCTCTCCGTACGGGCGGACAACGATGATCCGGTCGTTGCTCTCGACATCGATGCGGTCCCCCCGCTCGTCGGCCTGCCCCACCGCTGCCCCCTCTGATCCGGGCCTGGTCAGGGCCCCTGCGGCGGGCGTCCGCCCGCCTCTTCCGAGGACGAGGATAGGCGCCCGCCGCAGGTGTCCGCGTCCGGGGCGCCGCCGCGGTGGCGGAGCGGATGCCGGCCCCCGGGGGCGGAACCGGAGCCGTCCGCGTCCCGACCCGGATTCCGGCCTCCCGCGCGGTCCGCCCTCCCGGGACATGTGTTCGGCGGCTCATCGCTCCGGCGTGGCATTGACGGCCGGGCTCAGCCTTCGCCGCCCGGCAGCAGTTCCTTGACCTTGGCCATGGCGTACCCCCACCCCTGGGCCACCGTCGGCTTGCCCGGCACGGCCAGCTCCTCGGGGTTCGTCAGGACGTCCAGCACGACCGGCCCCGGAGTTTCCAGCGCCCGGCGCACCCCGGCGTGCAGCTCGGCCGGGTCGGTGACGCGGATGCCGGTCAGACCCAGTGCCCGGGCCACGGCGGCGAAGTCCGGGTTGTCGAGTTCCGTCCCGAACTCCTCCAGGCCCGCCTGCTCCTGTTCGAGCTTGACCATGCCCAGCCGCCGGTTGTCGAAGACCACCAGCTTCACGGGCAGCCGGTACGTCCTGACGGTCATCAGGTCCCCGAGCAGCATGCTCAGCCCCCCGTCCCCGCAGAAGGCGATCGTCTGGCGGTCCGGCGCCCAGAGCTGCGCCCCGATCGCCTGCGGCATGGCACTGGCCATCGAACCGAGGTTGTAGGAGCCGATGAGCCTGCGGCTCCCGCGCATGGAGACGAAGCGCGACAGCCACACGGTGGCCATGCCGGTGTCCGAGGTGAAGACCGCGTCGTCCGCGGCGAGCGCGTCCACGGCCGCGGCGAGCGCCTCCGGACGGATGTCGTGTTCCCGGTTGTCCAGGGCCGCCCGCAGCTTCCCCACCGGACGGCGGTCGTGCGCGGGGTCGGCCAGCCGCCGCTGCCCGGCCTGCCAGTGCTCGAACCGCTTCCGCGCGTCGTCCAGGTGCGCGCGGTCGGTGGCCGGCTCCAGCCGGGGGAGCAGCGCCCGCAGGGTGGCCCCGACGTCCCCGGTCAGACCCACGTCCACCGGCACGCGCCGGCCCAGGTGCTCCTGCCGGGCGTCGATCTGGATCACCTTGCAGCCGGACGGATACCACTCGCGGTACGGGAAGTCGGTGCCCAGCATCACCAGCGTGTCGCAGTCGTCGAGCGCGTGGGCGGCGGCCGGGTTGCCGATCAGGCCGGTCTGGCCGACCTCGAAGGGGTTGTCCCCCTCGAAGCCCTCCTTCGCCTTGAGCGTCAGCACCATCGGCGCCGCGAGCACCTCGGCGAGCCGCAGCACCTCGGCCTTCGCCTCGCGGGCTCCGCACCCCACGAGCAGCGTGCACTTCGACGCCGAGTCCAGCAGGGCCGCGGCCCCGGCGATGGCGGGGTCGTCCGGTCGGGTGACCGGGGGGTGCCCGAACCCGAAGCGCAGCGGCCGGTCGTCGGGCAGCTCCTGGTCCCCGAGGTCCCCGGGCACGGTCAGCACGGCGACACCGCCCTGTCCGATCGCCGCCCGCACGGCGGATTCCAGCATCCGGGGCATCTGCTCCGGCGAGGTGACCGTGGCCCGGTAGACGGCCACGTCACGGAACAGCAGATCGTTGTCGACCTCCTGGAAGTAGTCGCTGCCCACCTCGGCGAGCGGTACCTGGCCGCAGATGGCGAGCACCGGGGTGCGGCTCTTCGCCGCGTCGTACAGGCCGTTGAGGAGGTGGACCGAGCCGGGGCCGACCGTGCCCATGCACACGCCGAGGGTGGTGGACAGCTGGGACTGTGCGCCCGCGGCGAAGGCGGCCACCTCCTCGTGGCGACAGCCGATCCAGTCCAGGCCGTCGGTGGTGCGGATGGCGTCGGTCAGCGGATTGAGCGCGTCTCCGACGACTCCGAACACTTGCTGGACGCCCAGGTCCTTCAGGGCGTCGACGATCACTCGGGCGACGGTGCGCGTCACGGGTTCTCCTCAGGTTCGGGGGTGTGGACGAGGGGGCCCGCGGGGCCGGCGGGGCCGGTCGCGCGGGAGGCGGTGAAGTCGTCCGGGTCGGCGGCCCGCCAGTCGGCGGCCCAGTCCGCGGGCGCGCTCCCGTCGAGGAGCTGCCCGGGCCCGAGCCAGGCGTACAACTGCGCGTACGAGCGCACGGTGTGCGGGCCGACGCGCTGGCGCAGCATCTCCGGCCGCAGCCGGGCCCGGTCCTCGACGCCCATGGCCGCCATGATCTGCAGGGCGCTCTTGACGGTGGCTTCCTGGAAGCGCTGGACCCGCCGCGTCTTGTCGCCGACGTCCAGGGCGCGGGCGCGCCGCCGGTCCTGGGTGGCGACGCCGACGGGGCAGGTGTTCGTGTGGCAGCGCTGGGCCTGGATGCAGCCGAGGGCGAACATCATGGCCCGGGCGGCGTTGGTGTAGTCGGCTCCCTGGATCAGCCGCTTCACCAGGTCCGCGCCCGTGGCGACCTTGCCGCTCGCGCCGATCCGGACGTGCTCGCGCAGACCCGCTCCGACGAGGGCGTTGTGGACGGTCATCAGCCCTTCGGTGAGCGGCATCCCGACGTGATCGGCGAATTCCAGGGGCGCGGCTCCGGTTCCGCCCTCCGCGCCGTCGACGACGATGAAGTCGGGGGTCGTGCCCTCTTCCAGCATGGCCCTGCACACGGCGAGGAACTCGCGCCGGGAGCCGACGCACAGCTTGAAGCCGACCGGCTTGCCACCCGAGAGTTCCCGCAGCCGGGCCAGGAAGCGGACCAGCTCGCGCGGTGTCGAGAACGCGGTGTGGTAGGGCGGTGACAGGACGGTCCGGCCCTCCGGAACCCCGCGGACCTCCGCGATCTCGGCCGTCACCTTGGCGCCGGGCAGCACACCGCCGATCCCGGGCTTGGCCCCCTGACTGAGCTTGAGGGAGACGCACTTGACCTGCTCGTGGGCGGCCTTCTCGGCGAACTGGTCGGCGTCGAAGTCACCGTCCTTCGTCCGGCAGCCGAAGTATCCGGTGCCGATCTCCCAGACCAGGTCCCCGCCGGGCCGCAGGTGGTACGCGGAGAGCCCGCCCTCGCCCGTGTCGTGGGCGAAGCCACCCCGCTCGGCACCGGCGTTGAGGGCGAGGACGGCATTGGCCGACAGCGAGCCGAAGCTCATCGCGGAGACGTTGAGCAGGGCCATGTCGTAGGGCTTCGTGCACTGCGGGCCGCCGATCCGCACCCGCGGAGGGTCGGTGGGCACCGGCCGGGGCGCCATGGAGGGCACGAGGTACTCGCTGCCGGACAGGTACAGGTCACGTTCGGTACCGAACGGTTCCTCGGCGTCGGTTCCCTTGGCCCGCTGGTAGACGATGCTGCGCGTGTCGCGGTCGAAGGGGCGGCCGTCGAAGTTCCGCTCGACGAAGTACTGCTGGAGCTCCGGCCGCACCGCCTCCAGCGCGAACCGCAGGTGCCCGAGCAGCGGATAGTTCCGCAGCACGGAGTGCCGTCGCTGTACGAGGTCGTGGGCGGCCGCGGCGCTCAGCAGCGCCACCGGCGCGGCCGGCGCCCACCACCAGGGCGAGAGCGTGACGGCGGCGAGGACGAGCAGGGCCGTGGCCAGGCAACCCACCAGGAGGGCGATACGAATCTTCAGCACGTCGTGCGTCTGTCCCGAGGAACGGGCGCCAATCCTCCGGGCCGCGAACCGGACGGGCCGCACGCCCCGCGGCGGCCCGGGGCGCCGCGCCCGCGGGGGACGGCCTACAGTGGCGCAATGCCCCAGCCCGCCCCCGGGCCCGCCCCCCGCACCGGCCCGGAGCCGCTCGACGCCCACGGCGCCGGCGCCTGGAACGCGGCGGCGCTGCGGCTGCTCGGCGACACGTACACCTTCGTGGCCACCGGCCCCCGGCGGCACGGGGACTGGGCGCACGACGTCCGCGCGGTGCTGTACCGGTCGGTCCCCGACCCGCGGGGCTGGCAGGGGCTGGACGCGGACCGTACCGGCCCGGTCCGACGCACGTGGCCCGCCTACCCCTTCGACCCGCCGGACGCGGCGGACCTCGCCGGCCGCCTGTACCCCCTGGCGGGGCCGGCGGCGGTGGCCGCGCTCGCCGTCATGGCCGAGGAATGGCAGTCGGAGCCCGCCCCCGTACGCTCCCGCCCGGACCGCGACGCCCTGCTGGCGGACGCCCGCACCCTCCTGGAGCGGTACGGGCCCGGCGCGCGCTACTGGACCAACGCGACCGCCGCCGCCCGCGATCCGGCCCCGGACTTCCTCGCGGCGGGGCTGCGGGGGACCGAGTCCCGAGGATTCCTCACCTCCGCGTACGTCAACGGCCTCGACCTCTTCGGCGACCTGGGCCTGATCGCGGTCACCGCCGACGAGGTGGGCGTCTTCTGGTCGATCGGCGCGTACTGACGGGCGGCCGGGCCTGCTATCCGTGCGCCTTGGGCACCTGGGTGTTCTGACAGACCGTCAGGAGCCAGGCGCCGTCGTCCTGCTTGGTCATCACGTACGTCGGAACGCCCTCGTCGCCGGCGCCGTCGGCCGTCCGGTAGACCTGGCTCACCTTGACCGCGGCCACGTCGGGGCGCAGGAACTGCAGGTGCGTGACGGTGTAGCTGACCCGCCCCTCCCAGCTCGCGCCGGGGAGCACCCGGCGGGTGAACTCGGAGATGGCGTCGAGCCCGATGAGGACCTTGCCGCCACCGGTGGTCCAGAGGGCGTCGGGGTGGAAGAGGGCGAGGAAGGCGTCGGGGTCCTTCGCCTCCTGGGAGGCCTCGACGGCGGCGACCACCTGGTGGATGGCTTCGACATCGGCGCGCTGCGCGGCGGACCGGGACGCGTGGTCTGTGGTCATGAGGATCAGGGTCTGACCTCAAGCGCCCTTGAGGTCAAGGGCCGGACCGTGCGGTGTGCCAGGTGCGGTGGCACGCCCGAGGGGGCGGACCCGGACGTACGGGTCCACCCCCTCGGGTGCGTGCGGGACGGCCGGGCCGTCAGGCGGGACGGCCGCCGAACGGGGCGCCCGTACCGTAGTACGTGCCCAGTTCCTCGTTGTACCCGGCGTCGCCGAGGTGCTTGTCCCGGTGGAACTCGGGAGCGTTCTTGATCTGTTCCTTGGTGCGGTCCACGTAGATCTTTTCTTCGGCGGGGTCGATGTGCCGGACCGTGCCGGCGGGGAGGAGGACCTCCTTGCCGAAGATCCACACACCGGTGTCGACGACGATGTACGCGGAGCCCACCTCGTCGGAGTGCTTGTCGACCTTGCCGATGGAGCCGTCCGTGGCCTCGACCTTGTAGCCCGTCAGATCGTTGCCGGCCAGTCGGCCGGACGTTTCCTGATAGCCCCAGATGTTCGCGGACATGAGAACCACTCCTTAGTTTCGGGGGTACGGATCCTTTTCTTCCGGAACCGATGGGGGACCGGTGACGGCCCCGCCGGAAACTCACCTGCCCCGTAAATCCCGACGCACACGGCCGGATCGGGGAGAAGTCTCCGGGGGAGGGGCCGCGGGCACGGGGCGGGGTCCGCACCCCGACCGGGTGCGGACCCCTGAACTGCCGTTTCTGCGCCGGTACGGCTACCAGCGGTACCAGCGTCCGCTGCCCCCCTTCGGCCGGGCGACGAACCCGACGAGCCACAGCACCAGTACCGCGATCGCCACCCACCACAGAATCTTGAGGGCGAATCCGGCACCGAAAAGAAGCAGTACCAGCAGGAGAACGAGAAGCAGGGGAACCATAGTTATTACCTCCGGAAATCTGTGTGCCCGCGGTTTCTCGGAACATGCGCCCCGGGTTTTCGGATTCTTCGCTCCGTGCGCGCCGGCTCAGGGCCGCAACAGGGCTTTGACGGCGCGGCGCTCGTCCATGGCCCGGTATCCCTCGGCGACCTGCTCCAGGGGCAGCGTGAGGTCGGAGACCTCGTGCGGCACCCCGACGAAGCCGACGCTGCCGCCGGGCCGCGCCGCGTGCAGGGCCTGCGCCATGGCCTCGCCGGTGCCCACGCACTCCAGCACGCTGTCGGCGCCGATGCCGCCGGTCGGCTCCTTGATGCGGGCCACGCCCTCCGCACCCCTCTCCTTCGCGGCGATCACGGCGCACAGCCCCACGGCGCCGTCGCCGACGACCACCGCGGTCGAGCCGGGCGTCACCGCGGCCGCTTCGGCGGCCCACCAGCCGGTCCCCATCACGTCGGAGACGGCCGGCAGCCCGGGCCACAGCTCCTCGTCGGAGCCGCACACACAGGTGACGGCCGTCCGGATGATCGCGTCGGTCGGACGCAGGATCTCCGGATCCTCCAGGGTCTCGAAGCGCACGTCGCCGGGCGCGTGGATCACTGCTCCGCGCATGGGGTCCTTTCGTGCCGGTGGAGACGCTGCCGGGGCGGCCGGCGGGCGCCGGGTGCGGAGGCGGCCCGGCCGTCGTCGCGGCCGCGGGTCGAACCTCACGTGATCCAGGTAACCGGCATCCGGCCCGGTCAGCGACTCCACCCCGGCCGGCCCGGGGGAGGGAGCCGGGGCACGATTCCCCCGGTGGGCGCCGATCGCGGGTGTTCTGCGCGCCGGACCACTACGCTCATGATCACGCCGTGCCGACAGGAGTGTGCGGACGAGGACAGGTGCCCCAGGCGCTCTGGACGTCACCTGGCCGAGCGAGGGGCCCCGGCCACCCGGCCGGGGCCCCTCGGCGCTCCGCCGGACCGCGCCCATCGGTGATCCTTGGTCCATGCGTGCCGCCCGCCTCATCCGCATGGCCCTCCTGCTCCAGTCGAGCCCCGGTCTGACCGCCGCCGCCCTCGCCCGTGAGCTGGAGGTCTCCGAGCGGACCGTCATCCGCGACGCCCAGGCCCTGCAGGATGCGGGGGTCCCGGTCCGCTCCGAGCGCGGCCGGGCCGGCGGCTACTTCCTGGCCCCCGGCCACCGCACCCGGCTCACCACCCTGCACCCGAGCGAGGCGGAGACCCTGTTCCTGTCGGGGCTGCCGTCGGCCCTGCGGGACCTGGGCCTGGCGGACGCGGCCGGCACCGCCCGGCTGAAGCTGACCGCCACCCTGCTGCCCTCCGTGCGCGAGGCCGCCGAATCCTCGGTGCGCCGCTTCCACCTCGACGCGCCGGCCTGGTTCCGGGAACCTCCCACCCCGCCGCTCCTGCCGGAACTGGCCCGCGCGGTATGGGCCGACCGGGCCGTCGAGCTGTCCTACGCCCGCCCGGGCCGTGCGGGCGCGCCGCCCGCCACGGTGACCCGGGTGGTGGAACCGTACGGGCTCGTCCTGAAGGCCGGCACCTGGTACGCCGTCACCCGCGTGCCCGCCGGCCCGGACCCCGGAGCCGGCCGGGACCCCGACGGCGGCTGGCGCACGTACCGCGTCGACCGGGTCACCGCGCTGGTCCCCGCACCCGGCGCGACGCAGCCGTTCGCGCGCGATCCGGCCTTCGACCTGGCCGGGCACTGGGAGACCCGGTCGGTCGCCTTCGCCCGTACGCTGCTGCGCACCACCGTCACGGTCCGCGTGGGCGCACGGGGACTGGGCCGGCTGCCCGCCGTCCTCGACGCGGCGGCCGTCCCGGACGCCCTGGCCTCGGCGACCGCCCCCGACGCCGACGGCCTGGTCACCCTCGACCTGCCCGTGGAGTCCGAAGAGGTCGCCTTCGACCAGTTCGCCGGGCTCGGCGCGGACATCGAGGTCCTGGCCCCGGCCCCGCTGCGCGCCCGCTTCCGCGAGCGCGCGGCGGCCCTGGCCGCCCTCTACGGGACGGCCCCGGGTCAGCGGTAGTCCTCCGGGTCGCCCTCCCGGCCGCCGTGGACGACGTCCTCGAAGTACGCCCAGGCGTCGGGCCGGCTGCCGTCCACGTCCCGCACCCCGTACGCCCGGGCGAGCTCCGCGCTGGAGGTGGACCTGCCGTTCCAGCGCCGGGCGCGGTCGGGGTCGGCGGCCAGCGCCGCCACCGTGCGGGCCAGGAACCACGGGGACTCGGCGATCGCGAAGGACGGCTCCCGGGCGATGGCGTCGCGCCAGTTGTCCTCCGTGACTCCGAAGTGGGCGAGCATCTGCTCCGAGCGCAGGAAGCCCGGCGACACCGCGACCGCCGTGCCCCCGTACTCCGCGAGTTCCTGGCCCAGCCCGAACGCCAGCCGGATGGGGGCGTTCTTGGCGAGGTCGTAGTACATGTTCTCCCGGTAGCGCCGGTTGGACCGCGCGGTCCCGTCGGTGACCTCCACGTGCAGTGGCGCGTCCGAGCGGATCAGCAGCGGCAGCAGCAGCGCGGCGGTGATCACGTGGGAGCGGGCGCCGAGTTCCAGGATGCGCAGGCCGTCGGCGAGCGGGGTCTCCCAGCTCTTCTTGCCGAACACCGCCGCCGACAGCAGGTGTTCGCCGCCCCAGAGGTCGTTGACGAGGATGTCGAGCCGCCCGTGGTCCCGGTCGACGCGCTCGGCGAGCGCCCGCACCCGGGCCTCGTCGAGGTGGTCGGTGGGCACGGCGATGCCGGTGCCGCCCGCCGCGGTGACGAGTTCGGCGCTCTCCTCGATGGTCTCGGTGCTCCGGCCCACTTCGCTGACCCGGGTACGGGTCGTGCGGCCGGTGACGTACACGGTCGCCCCGGCCCGGCCGAGCTCGACGGCCTGGGCGCGCCCGGCGCCGCGGGTGGCTCCGGCGACGAGCGCGATCCGCCCGGCGAGCGGACGCCGCGGGTCTTCGTGCGGAGCGGGTGCGGTGGTCATGTCCTCGTTGGTCATGCCGTCCAGCGTGCACGCCAAAGGTGACAGAACACGTCACCTTTTACCGGGCCGCCGCATCGGCTTTGACGTCCGGGCCGTGCTGCGGGGACCATCGGGCATGGAACGAGTCCTGGTCGTGGGGAGCACGGGCGCCGGCAAGACCACCCTGGCCCGCGCCATCGCCGAGCGCCTGCGGATCCCCTTCCACGAGATGGACGCCCTGGTCTTCGTCGCCCCCCGGTGGCAGGAGAATCCGCGGCTGCTGGAGGACGTGTCCCGGATCGGCTCGGGCCCGTCCTGGATCCTCGACTCCTTCGGCCACCCGAAGGTCCGGGACCTGCTGTGGTCCCGGGCCGACACCATCGTCTGGCTCGACTACTCCCGCCCGGTGGTCATGCGCCGCGTGCTGCGCCGGTCCCTGGCCCGCACCCTGCTGCGGCGCCGGATCTTCGGCGGCAACACCGAAGGCCCGGGCAGCTGGCTGAGCCCCGAGCACCCGGTCCGGTGGGCCTGGTCGCAGTACGCGGTCCGCAGGAGCGACATCGCCGGCCGCTGCGCGGCCCCGCGGCCCGTCCCGCTCGACGTGGTCCACCTGCGCACGCCCCGGGCGGCGCGGGCCTGGCTCCGGGCGGCCACCCGGTCCCCACGCGCGTAGATTCACTTCTCCGGCGCACCGGAAAAGCCCGTTCCTTGATCCAGAATTCCACTCGAACGCGGGTGTTGTGAGGGGTGTCTCCGTTCGATACGATCGCTCCCGCAGCGGCCGTAAGTCCACTTATCGAAGGGGGCATTGTGGGTGCGTCAGCGTCAGCTTCACCATCGGCACCGGCAATGCTCTCCGAGCGGAATTGCTGATGGGCGAGGCCGATGAAAAGTTAAAGCACTCCGGCCCTTTATTACCCGAAGACCGGTCCTCGTCCTCCGCCCCCTTCCGAAGACGGGATTTCACGCTCTTCTGGACGGCGGGCGCCGTCGACGGCCTCGGCACCTGCGCCTCCGCACTCTTCCTCCCGCTGATCCTGCTGGGCGCCGGATACCCGGCCGGCCTCACCGGACTCGTCGCCTCGGTGGGCCTGGTCAGCGGTCTGCTGGTCGCGCCGGTCGCGGGCGTCTACGCCGACCGGTGGCCGCGCGGCCCCATGATGTACGGGGCGGCCCTGCTCGCGGCGGCCGCCATGGGATCGGTGTTCGTGAGCGTGGCCCTCGGCCACGTGGTCCTCGTCCACGTCCTCCTCGCGTCCGTCGTCGAGCAGGCGGCCGGCGCCACCTACGGGGCCGCGGCCTCCGGAACCATCCGCCGCCTGGTGCCGCCCGCGGGATACGCCCGGGCGATCGGACACCTCCAGGCCCGGGACCAGGCCGTACAGATCGTCGGGCCGATGCTGGGCGGCGTGCTCTACCAGCTGGCGCGCTGGGTCCCGCTGCTGGCGGACGCGCTGTCCTTCCTGCTGGTGGCGGTGCTGACCAGGGCGATCCGTACGGACCTGACGCCCGAACGGGACGGCCCGGACGCCTCGTTCACCCGCGATCTCGCCGAAGGGCTGCGCTTCGTGTGCGCCGACCCCTTCCTGCGCTTCGTGATGGTGTGGACCGCCGGGATCAACGCGCTGCTCGGCGCCCTCTACTTCCACGCCGTGGTCACCTCCCACGACCGCGGCGCCAGCCCCTCCTCGATCGGGCTCGTCCTCACCCTCGCCGGCGCCGGCGGGCTGCTCGGCGCGCTCGCCGCGCCCTGGCTCGTGCGGCGGGTTCCGGCGGCGCTGATCGTGACGGCCGCGTCGTGGGCCATGGCGGCGACGGCGGCCGGCCTCGCCTTCGTCTCCCGGACCTGGGCCTACGGGCTGCTGCTCGGCGGCGTCTCGCTGATCGTGCCGTCCGTGGTCGTCGTGCTCCAGACCCGGGCGATGCTGATCACCCCCGACCGGCTGCTGGCCCGCATGGGGACGGTGCTGGGTACCGCCGGACAGGGCGTCGCGGTCCTCGCGCCCGTGACCGCGGGAGTCCTGGTGGCGGCGTACGGGGGCCGTGCGGTGGCACTGGGCTGCGCGGGTGCGTTCGCCGGCCTGGCGCTCTACGCGACCGCCAGGGCGCGGCTCGTGGCCGGGGAGGCGCCGTGACGCCGGCCCCGCCGAAGGCGGCCGCGCGCACCTACGGCGTCTACCGGCCGGTGCTGCCGGTGACCAGCCCCCGAAGCCCCGACCGGATGGTGTACACGGGCGACGCCGACGGCCGCTGCGAGATCTTCACCTGGGACCGCTCCACCGGCGCCGGACGCCAGCTGACGGACCGTCCGCACGGGACGCTGCTCTGCGCCATCGACGAGGACGAGGCCGTCTGGTGGTTCGACGAGGACCGCGGCGGCAGCGGCGGCTGGCGCACCCAGGACTTCGACGGCGGCCCGGACCGCCCGGCGCTGGCCGGCGTGCCCTACGGGCGGCCCGCCGGGCTGGCGCTGGCGCCCGGGGGCGCGGTGGCCGTCGGCATCCGCGACTCCGCAGGGCTCGGCGTCCACACGGGGCGGCGGGGCGGCACCGCCACGACCGTCCTGCGGACGCGGGACTCCGCCGCGCTGTCCGGACTGGCGCCGGACGGCAGCCTGCTGGCGGTGTCCGGGCCCGCGCACTCCGCCCGCGCCGTGACCCTGCTGAGCCCGGACGGTGCCACCGTCGCGGTGCTCTCCGGCACCGCGGAGCGCACCTGGGCGCTCGGCTTCGCGCCGGCGCCGATACCGGGCCCGGCGGCGTCCGCTCGCCCTCTGCTGCTGGTCATGCGGGAGCGGGCCGGCCGCTACCACCTCGGGACCTGGGCCCCCGGCCGCGGCGTGGAGCTGCTGCCCTGGTGCTCGTTCGACACCGAGACCACCGCGCGCTGGTATCCCGGCCCGCACGGCGCGCGGGTCCTGCTGCGGCAGGACCGGCACGGCCGCAGCAGGCTGTTCACCGCCGACCTCGACCGCCGCGAGCTGACCCCGGTGCCCACCCCCGAGGGCAGCGTCCTGGACGCGTCCCCGGCCGCCGACGGTGACGTGCACTTCATCTGGACCGACGCGGTGAACGTGCCGCGCGCGCTGTCCCTGTCGGGGGCGCCGCTGCCCGGACAGAGCCGGTGGCGCCTGCCCCGGTTCGGCCGCCGCCAGGACCTGTGGACGCCCGGCCCCGACGGCCCGGTCCATACCTTCGTCACCACACCCGCCGACCGCCCGGCCCCCCACCCGCTGGTCTTCCTCGTCCACGGCGGCCCGGCCGACCACGACCGCGACGCCTACGACCCGATGGTGCAGGCCCTCGTCGGCTCGGGCTACGCCGTGGCCCGCGTCAACTACCGGGGCTCGACCGGCTACGGGCCGCGCTGGCGCTCCGCCTACTCCGAGGGCGTCGGCCACACCCAGGTCGCCGACCTGGTGCGGGCCCGGGCCGACCTGCTCGACCGGGGCATCGGCCGCGAGGGCGCCGTCGGCCTGTGCGGCACCTCGTGGGGCGGCTACCTGACGCTGCTGGCGATGGGAACCCACCCCGCTCTGTGGAACGCCGGGGTCGCCGTCAAACCGCTCGCCGACTGCGTCGCGGCCTTCCGGCACTCCACGCCCGCCCTCCAGGCTCTGGACACCGCCCTGTTCGGCGGCACTCCCGACGAGGTGCCGCAGGCCTACGCCCACGCGTCCCCGTCCACGTACGCGGCCGCCATCGCCTCCTCGCTGCTGGTGGTCGCCGCGCGGCGGGACGCCAAGTGCCCGCCGGAACAGGTCGAGGCGTACCTGGAGGTGCTGCGCGCCAAAGGCGTGGCCCACGAGCTGATGTGGCTGGACTCGGGCCACGACGGCTACGACGGGGCCGACCACCTGGCCGTGATCCGGCGGTCCCTCAGATTTCTCGGTCGCGGGCTGCCTGCGGCGCCCGTGCGGGCCGAGCCGTCCTCACACCCGGAGGGGAGGTGAACATCATGCAGAAGGACATCATCCACGGCGACCCGCTCGAGGGCGACGAGGAGAGCCGCAAGCCGGGCGTCGGCGTCGTCATCTACTTCCGCTCCTCGGAGGAGATGGAGGACGAGGACAAGTAGCACGAGGGGGGCGGGCCCGCCCCCCCGGGCGGGCGGGCCCCCCCCCCCCCCCGGAAAACCCCCCCCCCCCCCCCCCGAAACCATAGTAAAGTGCCCCCCCGGCCGGTCACCAGGTGTACAAA
>NZ_JBICWZ010000001.1:1098686-1112097 GCF_043199995.1 Streptomyces sp. NPDC048507
CCCCGCCCGGGGCGCGCGGGCCTATATAGAACTCCCCTCCCCTGTCTTTTTTTGCCGACGCTTAAACCCGCCGGCCCCCGCCGGGGGGCCCGCGCCCCCCCCGGGGGGGGCCCCCCCCCCCGCCCCCACCCGCTCCGAAGTCCCGTTCCGTGCCCTGATCACATGAGAAGAGGCCAGCCGTGCGCGTACTCCTGGTGAACATGCCGTGGGCCCCGATCGACCTTCCGTCGCTGGCTCTCGGAATTCTCAAACGCAGTGTCGACGAGCGCGTTCCGAACGGAACGGCGGACGTCCTCCACGCGAATCTCGAATACGTCGACTGGATCACCAAGAACACGGAATTCACACTTGAGGATTATTCCTACTACGCACTCGGCTCCTATTTCCTGGGCTGCGGCGACTGGGTGTTCTCCTCGGCCCTTTACGACGACCCCGGGTGGCGGGTCACCGAATTCACCGAAGCGATGGGCAGCCGGGTCCGCGGGGCCCGCATGGACATGACGCAGGCGCTGCACGCGTCGGCGCCCGACTTCGTCCGCCACATCGCCGAGCGGATCGTCGAACTCGCCCCGGACGTCGTCGGCTTCACCTCGACGTTCCAGCAGAACACGGCCGCCCTGGCGGCCGCCAAGTACGTCAAACGCCTGGCCCCGCACATCGCCACGGCCATGGGCGGCGCCAACTGCGACGGCAAGCAGGGCGAGGCCGTCCACCGCAACTTCCCCTTCGTCGATTACGTCCTGCGCGGCGAGGGAGAGGTGTCCTTCCCCGCCCTGCTCGGCGCACTGGACGCCGGCGAGCCGCTGTCCGAGGTGCCCGGTCTGTGCTGGCGCGGCGCGGACGGCGCGTCCGTCGTCAACGCCATGAGCACCGCACCGCTGCCGCCCGCCGCCATCCTGCCGCCGGACTACGCCGGCTACTTCGAGCGGCTCGCCTCCTCGCACGCGCGGAACTGGGTGGAACCCAAGCTGGTGGTCGAGGGCGCGCGGGGCTGCTGGTGGGGCGAGAAGCACCACTGCACCTTCTGCGGGCTGAACGGCTCGTTCATGCAGTTCCGCAGCAAGAGCCCGGACGTGTTCTACGACGAGGTCATCGAACTGGCCCGCAGGCACCGGGTCCTGGACATGTACGTCGTCGACAACATCCTCGACATGGGCTACGTGAACACGGTGCTGCCGCGCATCATCGAGAGCGGGTTCGACCTGCGCATGCACATCGAGATCAAGTCGAACATGCGCCGCAAGCAGCTCCAGACCCTCGCCGACGCGGGCCTGATCTTCGTCCAGCCGGGCATCGAGAGCCTCAACAGCCGGGTGCTGACCCTGATGGACAAGGGCGTGACCGGCGGGCAGAACGTCCGGATGCTCCGCGACGCCGCCACCGTGGGCCTCTCGGTCGCCTGGAACTACCTGCACGGCTTCCCGGGCGAGGACGCCGAGGACTACGACGACGTGGTGGCCCAACTGGCCGCGCTGGAGCACCTCAACCCGCCCGTGGGCCAGTCCTCCCGGATCGCCATCGAGCGGTTCAGCCCGTACTTCAACAACCCCGGACTCGGCTTCTGCGAACTGCGTCCCGCCGAGCCGTACCGGCTCACCTACGACCTCCCCGAGAACGAGATGTTCGACCTCGCGTACGTCTTCGACGTGCCGCCGCGCGGGATCGGCGAGGACGTCGTGGGCCGGCTGGACGAGGGCATCGCGCACTGGAAGCGGAACTACGCCGGGAGCCGTCTCACCCACTGCGACCTGGAGGACCGGATCGTCCTGGTCAGCAGGCGCCGGGCCTTCGACTGGACGCACCTGGAACTGACCGACCCCCTCGAACTGGCCCTGTTCCGCCTGCTGGACCAGCCGCACACGGTGAAGGCGGCCGCCCGCAAGCTGCACGGGGAGCACCCCGTGGGCGAGGACGCCCTGCGAGCGGTGCTGACGCGGTGGCGGGCGCTCGGGGTGGTCTTCGAGGACAGCGGGCAGTTCGTACAGATCGCGCCGCCCGCGCAGAACGAGGAGTTCCTGCGGATCGACTTCATGCGGCACACCTCCGCCCGCGACGCCGAACTCGCCGCGACGACCGCCTGACGACCGCCCGGACACCGCCACAGCGAGGGACGACGATGACACCAGCACTCACCGGCACCACCCCCTTCACCGTGACCGCGGCGCGGGACTACGACCCCGCGACGGGCGCGCTCCCCGGCATGGCGCTGGGCCGCTACGAAATCGACCTCCCCGGCGGCGAAGCGGCCCGGCGGCTGTTCGCCGCCGGGGCCCGGCACGTCACCCTGCCCCGCCCCGTCGACGTGACGGACTCCGCCGACGCGGCCTGGACGGTCCGGGCGCTGAGCTTCGTCGGCGACCTGACCAGCATGGCCATCTCGGTCGACTGGCAGCTGCACACCGGCCCCGACCCCGACGCCTGGCGCCACTTCGGCCACCTCCACCCGCCGACCGCCGTCCTCGGTACCACCGATCCGGCCGCGACGGCACTGGAATGGCGCACCACGTACTACATCTGCAAATGCGTCTTCCGGCACGGCCCCGGATTCGTCCAGGTGCGCGACCGGCGCTACGGAGAGCTGCGCCGCTTCACCATCGACGAGCCCGAGTACCACGAGGCCATCGAGGAGCTCACCGACGGCGCGCGCGCCGACGCGATCCCGGGGCCGGTCCTGGACGACCTCATGGGCGAAACCCTCGTCCTGCGCTTCGGCGACCGCCTGTGGTGGGCCCCGTACCGGGTCCGGCGCTGGTCGGAGGCACCGATGGTGATCTGATCAGGACGGCGACGCCCCGGCGGCGGTGCCGGGGGCGTCGGCCGCCGCCGAGGTGCGCTCCAGGGTGCGCATGCGGCCGTAGGCGTACACGCATCCGGCGAGGGCGAGATCGGAGAGCAGCATGAAGCCGATGGAGTACGAGCCCTTCGCGCTGTAGACGGCGCCCATGAGCAGGGGCGGAACGAACCCCCCGAGGCCGCCCACGGCGCCGACGATACCGGTGACGCTGCCGACCCGGTCCTGCGGCGTCACCTGGGAGACGAGGGCGAAGACGCTGCCCCCGGCCGCCCCGAGGCCCGCCGCCATGGCCAGCAGGGCGAGGGTGCCCAGCGGGTACAGCGGGGGATCGAAGGCCTGGACGACCGCGAACAGCGCGACGAGTGCCAGCGCCCCGGCGGTGACGACGGCCGGATGCATCCGGTCCGACAGCCGCCCCCCGACCGGCCGGAAGATGACGGTGACCAGGGCGAACCCGGCCGCTTTGGTGCCCGCCCCGGTGGGGGAGAGCTCGTACCAGGTCTTCAGGTAGGTCGGGAGGTACACGCCGAACGCCACGACGCCGCCGAATCCGATCGCGTACAGCGCGGACAGCTCCCAGGTGACCCGCAGTCCGCCCGCCCGGCGCAGCCGGGTGGAGAGCGGCGCGATGGGGACGGGCCGCCCCGGGCGGTCGGTGATGAGGAACGCCGCGGCGACGGCGAAGACGGCCAGGGCGGCCGCGACGACGAGGAAGGGGAGGTTCTCGCCGTGCGCCGCGATCCGGGGCGTGAAGTATCCGGAGAGCGCGACACCGCCCGTCCCCGTGCCGAACACGCCGAGGGCGAAGCCGCGCCTGCGGGGCGGGAACCAGGAGTTCACCAGGGGGACGCCGATCGCGAACGTGGTGCCGCCCAGGCCGAGGAGGAACCCCGCCGCCAGGAGCCAGCCGTAGCTGTCGCGGGCCGGAACGAGGAGCAGGACCGGGACGATCGTGAGCGCCGTGACCAGCGGGAAGACGATCCGGGCGCCGTAGCGGTCGGTCAGCGCGCCGGCCGGCACCCGGCCCAGCGAACCGACCAGGACCGGCACGGCGACCAGCACCGACTGCTGGAAGTCGCTCAGCCCCAGCCGGTCCTTGTACCCGGCCGCGAGCGGCGCGATGAGGTCCCACGCCCAGAACGTGAGGGCGAAGCCGACCGTCGCGACGATCAGGTTCCGGTACGCGCCCGGCGGAGTTTCCGCTTGCGTCTCCATCCCGCCAGTCAAATCCAAAAGCCCCGGCCCGGCCCCCGGACCTGGGCCATCAGGGGGCCGCCGGCCGCCGGCCGCCCCGCCGCCCCGCCGCCCCGCCGCCGTCCGGCCCCGGGGCGGTCGGGCGGTCAGCCCTGCTCGCGCACGCCCCACGGGGAGCCGTACGCCGTCAGCAGGTCCAGGAAGGGGCGCGGCGCGAAGGCCTCCGGGCCGAGCACGCCGGCCCGCGCCCACACTCCGCCGGCCATGAGCTCCAGGGCCACCACCGGATTGACCGCGGTCTGCCAGACGACGGCCTGGGAACCGTACTCCCGCATCGACCACCCGTTGTCCACCACGTGGTACAGGTACACCTCGCGCGGACGGCCGTCCCTGGTCCCCTTCACCCAGGTGCCCGCACACGTCTTGCCGGACATGAGCCCGCCCAGCGTGGCCGGGTCGGGCAGGCACGCGGCGACCACGTCGCGCGGGGAGACCCGTACCGGGGAGCCGTCCGCGCCGCGGACCGTGACCGGCTCGGTCGCGTCCAGGCCCAGCGCGTGCAGGGTCTTCAGCTTGCCGATGAAGTCCTCGCCCAGCCCGTACTTGAAGGTGACCCGCCGTGCGTCCACCCAGCGGGGAACCAGCAGCACCTCCTCGTGCTCGACGTTGACGCACTCGACCGGGCCGATGCCCTCCGGGAAGTCGAACACCTCCGGCTCGCTGAACGGCTCGGTGGTGAACCACCCGCGGTCGCGCTCGTAGACGACGGGCGGGTTCAGACACTCCTCGATCGTCGTCCAGATGTTGAACGACGGGGCGAAGTCGTGGCCCTCGACGGTCAGGTTCGCCCCGTCACGGATGCCGATCTCCTCGATCTCGTCGAACAGTTCGTCCGCCGCGTAGCGGGCGAACACGTCCGAGAGGCCGGGCTCCACGCCCATGCCCACCAGCGCCAGCCGCCCCGACTTCTCCCACGCCTCGCCGCGCGCGAACTGTTCGTCGCCCAGCTTGACCCCGCACTCGGCGTACGGCCGGCCGGGGTGCGGGCGCGACAGCGACATCGCCATGTCCACGTAGTGGCTGTCCGCGGCGAGGGCCGCCTCGAACAGCGGCATCACGAACCGGGGATCGGTGGCGTTCAGCAGGACGTCACAGTGCTCCTCCCTCAGCAGCGCGGACACCGCCGCCTCGTCGGAGGCGTCGATCCGGCGTGCCGTGAAGCGGCCCTCGCCGTCACCGAGCGCAGCGACGGCGGCTTCGGCGCGGGCGAGGTCGTAGTCGGCGACCACGAAGCGGTCGAAGAAGTCCCGGCGGGCCGCGATCCGGGTGATCGCGGTACCGACGCCACCGGCGCCCACAAGCAGAACACGCATGACGAAAACCCTCTCTCGGTGGGGTCCGCGGTCCTCCGCGCCCCATGGCAGGGATGAAAGCCCGGCCCGCGAGATAAGGTCAATGGTGTTGGCATAAGAGCGGAAGGCAGCCGATGGCGAAACCAGTGGTCCCCGAGGAAGCCCGCCGACGGCGGCGCCCCACCCGCCGGGGCGTCGTCCTGTCCGAGCGGCTGATCGTCGACACCGCCCTGCGGATGCTGCGCGAACACGGCACCGCCGGGCTCTCCGCCCGCCGCCTCGGCGCCGCCCTCGGCGCGGACCCCAGTACCCTGTACCGGTACTTCGACGGGATGGACGGACTCACCCTCGCCATCGGTGAGGAACTGATCGGACGGGCCCTCGACGGCTGGACGGCCACCGGCGAATGGCGCCCCGGCCTGCGCGATCTCGGCCTGCGCATCCACGGCGCCTACCTCGCGCACCCCCAGGCCGCCGTACTGACCGCGAGCCGCGTCACCGGCCGCCCCCGCGAGATCGCCGCCGACGAGGCCATCCTCGGCCTGCTGCGCACCGCCGGGTTCCCGGACCCGGAGGCGGTGCTGATCTACCACGCCTTCATCGACCAGAGCCTGGCCTTCGCCGCCCTCGACGCCGGTGCGCTCGCCCTCACCGAGGCCTCCCGGCTCTCCGACGAGCAGCAGTGGGAGTCCACCTACGCCCGGCTGCCCGCGGACGCGTACCCGCACATCGCCGCCACCGGACGGCTGCTCGCCGCGCGGATGAACCACAGCGCCTATCCGGTCGCCCTGGACATGCTGCTCGCGAGCGCGGAGGCCCGGCTCCAGGCGCTGCGCGCCCGCTGACCCCGGCCGCCGCCCCGCGCGGGTCCGGCCCTTATGCCAACACCATTGACCCCCACCTGCCCGCCCGGGTTTCCTCTTCGCAGTTCACGCCCTGTTCACACTGCGCCCGGCACCGGCGCAGCCGCACACCGCACTCAGCACAGCGAGGGACGATGGCCGCAGACACCCCGCCGGAGACGGCCCCCCGAACCGCCACCGCCACGGCACCGGTACCGGCGCCGGCCCGGAGCGCGGCACCCGCGACGGCGGCCCCGGCCGGCGAGCTCACGCCGGACGCGATCGGCTTCCTCGGCGCCCTCGCCATCGGCCTCAACGCCACCTCACCCGCCTACTCGCTGGCCGCCGTCATCGGCCCCCTCGTCGCCCTGGCCGGCGTCCACGCCCCCGGCGTCATGCTCATCTCCTTCGTGCCGATGCTGCTGATCGCCTCCGCCTTCCACTTCCTCAACCGGTCCGACCCGGACTGCGGCACGACCTTCTCCTGGGCCGCCCGCGCCCTGGGCCCCACCACCGGATGGCTGGGCGGCTGGGCCATCGCCATGACCGGGGTGCTCGTCGTCGGCTCGCTCGCCGACGTGGCCGTGAACTTCGGGCTGCTGGCCGTCGGCGCCGACGGCCTGGCCGCGAACACGCTGGTCCGCGAGGCCCTGACCGTCCTGCTGATCCTGCTCATGTCCTGGCTCTGCGTCCGGGGCACGGAGGTGTCGGCCCGCTTCCAGAACGCGCTGATCCTGCTCCAGGTCGTCTGCCTCATCGTGTTCGCGGCCGTCGCCGTGTACCGGGTCTACGCCGGCACCGGGAGCCTGGACGCCGTCCGCCCCGCCGCGGGCTGGCTCGACCCCTTCGGCGCGGGCGGACCCGCCCTCACCGCCGGGCTGCTGCTCGGCGTGTTCGCGTACTGGGGCTGGGAATCCGCCGTCAACCTGACCGAGGAGACCAAGGACTCCGCCAACGCGCCCGGCCGGGCCGGCATCTGGTCGACCGTCGTCCTGCTCGTGACGTACCTCGCCGTGGCCTTCGCCGTCGTCGCCTACGCCGGCACCGCGTACCTCAGCGGACGGGCCGACACGGAGGAAGAGGTCTTCGCCGCCCTCGCCCACGAGGTCCTCGGCGGCTGGGACTGGATCCTGCTCCTCGCCGTCAGCACCTCGGCCCTCGCCTCGACGCAGACCACCATCATCCCCGCCTCCCGCACCGCCCTGTCCATGGCCCGGCGCCGCGCCCTGCCCGCCCGCTTCGCCCACATCGACCCCCGCCGGGGCACGCCCGGCACGAGCACCTGGTGGGTCGCCGGCACCGCGACCGTCTGGTACGTCGTCATCCACCGGATCAGCGAGAACGCCCTCGCCGACTCCCTCACCGCCCTGTCGCTGCTCATCGCCTTCTACTACGCCCTCACCGGCATCGCCTGCGCCGTCTGGTACCGGCACGAACTGCTGCGGGGCCCGCGCCCCTTCCTGCTGCTCGGCGCGGGCCCGCTGACCGGTGCGGCCCTGCTGATCTGGCTCCTCGTCGAGTCCGTCATCGACATGGCCGACCCGCGGAACTCCGCCGCCGCGACCGCCTGGTTCGGCCTGGGCGCCCCCCTGGTCATCGCCCTCTTCCTGGCCGGTGCGGGAGTACTGCTCATGCTGCTGCGCCGGGCCGCGGCGCCGGAGTTCTGGCGCGAACGCCCCGGAACGCACCGGGAGCCGTAACGGGCGGCGGGAGGCGGCCGGGGCGAACATCCGGCGAACACGTGACGGCCCGGTCACGGGCCACCGCACCGGCCCGCGCACCCGGCTCGTCCGCCTCCGCGGCCTTCGGGCGGAAAACTCCTTCCGTGGACGGAAAGTCAAGCCCGCCGAACCGGCCATCCGGACCCCGCCGCCGGGGGGCGCCCCTCCCGCTTCCGGTTCGGCCGGAGCGTCCGCGTACGCCCTCGATCTTCGCCGGATCCGCGCAGCTCCGTTCCCCGCGGCCCCGCGCGGACGGGCGGGAGGCAGTCTCGGCCAGTTTCCCGGCGCCCCTTGCGCCGGGCCGCGGGAGCCGTGTTGAACTGGTTGAGCCGCAACCGGCGCCGAGTCGCAACCGATCAGGTGTGCGGGCGGCGCAGCGGGTCCGGGCCCGGGGTGCAACGGCACCCCCGCAGCGAACGCACCGACGGGTGCGCGGCGGCCGGCGTGTGTGCCGCGGGTGAACACCGGCCGCCCTGCGCCCGTGCCCGCCCCCTCCCCGCCCCGAAACGCGAATGGAGTGACCGTGCACCACGGCCCCGACATGCCCGAAGCGCACTACGACGAAGTCGCCGTCACCGGCGGAGCCGGCTTCGTCGGCCGGCACCTCGTCACGGCCCTCAGCCTGCTCTCCCAGAAGGTCACCGTCGTCGACCACGCCCCCCTCCCGCCCGACCTCGCGGCCCTGCCCGGGGTCTCCTACGTCCGCGCCGACCTGCGCGACTACGGGGAGACCTTATTGGCGCTGCGGCACGCCGACGCCGTGTTCCACCTGGCCGGGAACGCCAGCGGCACCGAGTCGGTGGCCGATCCCCGCCACGACTTCCACGTCAACGCCCTCGGCACCTGCAACGTCGGCAACGCCTGCCTGGAACTGGGCGTGCGCCGCCTCGTCTACCTCTCCTCCGCCATCGTCTACGGCACCCCGCGTCACAGCCCGATCCGCGAGGACCATCCCACGGGCCCCTTCCTGCCCTACGGCGCCTCCAAGCTCTCCGGCGAACTGACCCTGCGCAGCCTGCACGCGGCGGCCGGACTGTCCGTCGTCATCGGCCGGTCCTTCGTCGTCTACGGACCCGGCGAGGACCCGCGCCGGGCCGGCGGGGAGGTCTCGCAGTTCCTGCGCTGGCACCTCAACGAACAGCCGATCCCGGTGGTCGGCGACATCGACCGCAAACGCCGCGACTTCATCCACGTCGAGGACCTGTGCCGGGCCCTGATGGTCCTGGCCGAGCGCGGCACCGACGGCGAGACCTACAACCTGGGCACGGGCACCGCGGTGTCGATGCGGGAGCTGGCCGACGCGGTCGGGGCGGCGACCGGCCGCCCGGCGCTGCTGGACGCCGACGCCTCCAGCCTGGCGGACAGCTTCACCCTGCTCGCCGACGTCACCCGCCTGCGAGGACTGGGCTTCACGCCGCGGGTCAGCCTGGCCGAGGGCCTGTCCGCCCTGGCCGGCCTGCTCGGCCCCTTCCCCGAAGTCCCTTCCGCCAAGGCCGTGTTCCGCCGCGAGACCCCGCCCCGCCGGGGGCTGACGCTCGCCGCCGCCGTCGGAGCCGGCGAGGAGGCCGGGACGTGCTAGCCGTCGACGGAGGCACCCCGCTGCTCGCCGGGAACGAGGTCGCCCCCTGGCCGCACATCGTCGACGCCGACCGCAAGGCCGTGCTCGACGCGCTGGACGATGCCACCCCCTGGCACTGGCCGATGCGTACGGTGCGGGAGCTGGAGGAGGCCTGGAGCGAGTTCACCGGCATGCCCTACGTCCTCGCCGCCAACTCCGGCACGGCCGCCCTGCACATGGCCATCGCGGCCGCCGGCGTGGAGCCGGGCGACGAGGTGCTCGTACCGGCCGACACCTTCCTGGCCTCCGCCTCCTGCGTGCTCCAGGCCAACGCGATCCCGGTGTTCGTGGACACCGACCCCACGACGTTCAACCTCGACCCGGCCCGGATCGAAGAACGGATCACCGACCGCACCCGCGCCATCGTCGCCGTGGACCTCAACGGCCTGCCCGCCGACTACGACGCCCTGCGGACGATCGCGGACCGGCGCGGCCTCGTCCTCATCGAGGACGCCTCCCAGGCGCACGGCGCCGCGTACCGCGGCCGCCCCGTCGGCTCGCTCGGCACCCTGAGCGGCGCCAGCCTCAACGGGTCCAAGACCCTCTCCGCCCTCGGCGAGGGCGGGCTGTTCGCGACCCGCGACGAGGAGCAGCACCGGCTGGCCCGGCGCGTGCTGATGTTCGGCGAGGAACTGCCCGGCCAGAGCCGCGACTACAACGCGCGCATCATGGGGTGGAACTACCGCATCGACGTCCTCGCCGCCGCGTTCGCCCGCTCCCAGCTCACCCGTCTGCCGCAGATGTCCCTGGCCCGGCAGGCCAACGGGGCGGCGCTCACCCGGGCCCTCGCCGGCGTCCCCGGCATCCGCACGCCGTCCGTGCCCGAGGACCGCAGTCACGTCTACTTCTTCTATACGCTGCTCGTCATGCCCGAGGACCTCGGACTCGACGGCCTTCCCGTCGCCGCCTTCCGCGACGCGCTCGCCCGCGCGGTCAACGCCGAAGGCCTGCCCATCATGCGCTGGCAGCCACAGCCGGTACCCGGCCAGACCCTCTTCCGGGAACTGCGCGGCTACGGCCGCGGCTGCCCGTGGAGCTGCGGGCACGCCCGGCCCGGACACCACTACGATCCGGCGCAGTACCCCGTGAGCGAGGAGACCTGCCTGCGCCGTCTGGTGCTGGGGCAGAGCTTCAGCTCCTTCGGGCCGCCCAACGACGAGACGACGATGCACCGCTACGCCGAGGTCCTGCACAAGGTCCTCGTCGAGGAGCGGGAGGCGCTGATCGCCCTGACCCGGCGGACGGCCGCGTCGGCGCCGTGACGGGCGGGACGGGCGGCCCCGCCGCCGGGCCCGCGGGCAGGCCGGGCACCGCCCGGGACCGAACGACAAGGGGACGGACGTAGATGCGCGACGAGCCCGATGCCGGCACCGTCGAGGGACGAGCGGCCCCGCCCGTCCGTGAGCACGGCCGACGGCCACGGACGATGCGGCTGGCCGTCAGCGCGGTCTTCTTCGTCACCGGAGCCGCCTTCGCCACCTGGGCGGCCCGGGTGCCCGCCGTCCAGAGCCGGCTGGACCTGTCCGCCGGGGAACTGGCCGTGGCCCTCGTCGGCCTGAGCGGCGGCGCCTTCCTCGGGCTGCCCCTGGTGGGCGGACTGGTGGCCAGGTACGGCAGCCGTACGGTCCTGTGCGCCGGCATGGCCGCCTACCTGGGCGCCCTCGCGCTGCTGCCGCACGTTCCCGGCCTCGCGGTACTGACGGCGGCCCTGGCCGTCTTCGCCTGCGGCAATACGGCCGTCGACGTCGCGATGAACACGCAGGGCGTCCTGGTCGAGCGGGCCTACGGCCGCCCCGTCCTCGGCGGTTTCCACGCCATGTTCAGCCTCGGCGGCATCACCGGCGCCACGGCCGGGGGCCTGGCGGCCGCCGCCGGCATCGGGATCCGGGCGCACTTCACGGTGGCCGCCCTCGTCCTGCTGGTGGTGGCGGGGGTGGCGGCCACGGGCCTGGCCCCCGAACCCCCGCCGGACGAGGGGCCCTCCCGGGCGGGCCCGCTGCTGGCCCTGCCGGGCCCGGGCCTGTGGATCCCCGGCCTCGTGGCGTTCTGCGCGCTCATGGGGGAGGGGGTGGTCAACGACTGGGGCGCGGTGTACCTGAAGGACGAGACCGGGGCCTCGGCGGGTGCGGCGGGCCTGGGGTACGCCGTCTTCTCCGCGGGCATGGTCATCGGCCGCCTCACCGCCGACCGGATGCGCGCCCGCCTCGGCACGGCCCGCTTCACGGGCCTGTGCGCCGTGGTGGCGGGGGCCGGCGCCCTGATCCCCATCATCGTCGCGACGACGACGGCGGGGTTCGTCGGCTACACCCTGCTGGGCCTGGGCATGGCCGCGGTCATCCCGCTCGTCTTCGCCCACGCGGCCGCCCTGCGTCCCGACCGCACCGGTTCCTCCATCGCCGCCGTCTCGGCGGTGGGTTACGTCGGCTTCCTCGCGGGACCCCCGGTGATCGGCGCCCTGGCGGAGGCGACGACCCTGCGCTGGGCGATGCTGGTGCTGCCCGCCCTCATGGCGGTGATGGCCGTACTGGCTCCCCGCCTGCGCCGCCCCTGACACCCGGAAGTGACGGGAGTCACATCCCGTCCCCCGCCCGTGCGGCGGCCGGCCCGCCCGCCGCACGCCCCGTACCGCGGCCGCCCGGGGCGCGCGGCCGGGCCGCGCCGAAACGGAAGGTGGGCCCGGCCCCTGACCAGGGACGCGACTTGATCACCGGGCCGGAACCGGAAGACCGCGGGCGCGCCCGCGCCGGATCGGGGACATGCGGTCCCGCATCGCGCGGCGCCCGTGGGGGCGGTCGTCCCCGTTCGTACGCACCTTGGTGATGTCACCAACAGCTTCGTGCGTTCCACCAGTGCGGGGTCCTCCGTGCGACGCAGCAGACTTCCCGCTGAGGGCCGCGGCTCGTCATATGAGCCGACGCCACAAATCGAGGGGAACCACCACGATGAGTGGTCAGTTGTACGACGGTATCGGCGAAGCCTTCGAGGGCTTCAAGACCCTGCCCCTTATCCGCTACGGCGAGGTACCGGGCTTCCTCGCGCTGGTCGGCGACGTCACCGGCAAGTCCGTGCTGGACATCGCCTGCGGCACCGGCTTCTACAGCCGTGAGCTGAGGCGCCGCGGCGCGTCGCGCGTCTACGGGTTCGACATCTCCGGCGCGATGATCGAGGTGGCGGACCAGCTGGAGCGGGCCGAGCCGCTCGGCATCGAGTACGGGGTCGGCGACACGGCCACCCTGCGGGTCTTCGACGAGCCGTTCGACGTCGCCGTGGCCGTACAGGCCTTCAACTACGCGGGCGACGTCGCGGAGATCGAGCGGATGATGCACAACATCCGGCGCAGCCTCGTCCCGGGCGGCGCGTTCTACCTGTTCGTGATGGACCCGGCATACGACTTCGGCGGGCCGTCGCTGGAGAAGTACGGCTTCCTGTGCGAGCCGACCGACGGGGTGGACGAGATCGGCCGGGGCACGCGGCTCACCGCCCTGCTGGATCCGCCGGTCTCCTTCGACTCCACCACCCCGTCGAAGGAGACGTACGAGCAGACCCTGACGGCGGCCGGGTTCACCGGCATCGAATGGGTCACGCTCGACGTCTCGGACGCCGGAATCGCGGAGTTCGGCGAGGAGTACTGGGCGGACTACAACGGCAACCGGCCGCTGACCATGATCCGCTGTACCGCCTGACCCGCTGTACCGCCTGATCCGCTGTACCGCCTGACCCGCCGTACCGCCTGATCCGGCGTTTCCCGCCGCCGGCCCGGCCCCCGGGGGGCCGGGCCCGCGCGTGCTGTCGCGACCCCTGGGTTCAGGAGCGGGGGGAGGTGAGGGCGACGGCTTCGATCTCGACGAGCTGGTCGGGGAAGGCGAGGTCGGTGACGCCGAGGATGGTGT